>JAOZPL010000296.1 GCA_029932795.1 Candidatus Zixiibacteriota bacterium
TACTTCAGATTTTCAAACAGTTTGATCCACTTGGTGTGGTGAGGAAGAATGCCGGTATGAAGCATGTCCGGATTGGTTACGACAATATGGCCGGCCGAGCGAATGGCCCGCCGCGCCGTCTGCGGCGTGTCGCCATCGAACGTGTATGTCTTGATGTCAACATCCAGTCGCTGCACGAGGTCGTGAAGTTCCGCCAGTTGATCCTGAGAAAGGGCTTTGGTGGGAAAGAGGTACAGAGCACGCGATTCCGCGGATTTCAGAATCTCGTTGAGGACCGGGAGGTTGTAACAGAGCGTCTTACCGGAGGCGGTCGGCGTCACTACCACGACATCCTGGCTAGACATTATGGCCGAAATGGCTTCGCCCTGGTGCAGGTACAATTGCCTGATGCCCTTATCAGCCAGGGTCCTCATCAGGCGACGGTCCAGGCTGTCGGGGAAATCAACATAGCGTGCTTGCCGGGCCGGATAGGTTTTCCAGTGGGTGATATTTGACTGGAGAGCCGGGTTATCTCTGAGTGATTCGATTATCTGGTCAAGATTCATCGTGGCAACAAAGCAGAGTTATCAGACGGCACTTATCAACCGTCGGCGACAGATGTCACAGAACCTGTCGGATTTATTGTCGATGTCAAGCATCATCTGGCTAAAGTAGTTCACACACTTTGGGTTCCGGCACTCGGTCAGGTCAAACAGATGCGCCAGCTGATGGATGGCCTCCTTGAACAATCTCGGGTAGATCTTTTTCTCATCCTCCGGCAGACCATAGAACTCCTGTCGCATCCGGTAGAGTGAAACCACCGCCGTTCCGGAAAGGTGGTCACTCCAACCCAGTATATAGGCCTCGTCCGGCAAATAGAGGTCTTCTTCGCAGATGGCAATCACTTTCTCGCGGTTGTTGGCCTTGGTTCGTTCGATTTTCGACAGAATTACCTGGCTGTAGAACTGGTTGCGGATGACGTTGTAACCCTCATGGGGCATTTTCATACCTTTGAGGATATCCACGGAGCGGTTAAAAACCGGCCCTACACTAGAGGCCAGCTTGTTGACCAGCATGAAGTCAACTTCGCCCATGGGCACGACCACGATTTTTGATTTCAGCAATGCCAATTGTTTTCTCTTGCCTCAAGTCAGTCGGCTACAAAAAAACGGGTCCGGCTGCCAGTCGGCGAAACCTTGACCACCGCTTTTGCGGTACACCTGGGACACCAGCCAACAAAGGCCGTTCCGGCACGGTTCAAGTATATGCGGGAGTATACATTACAGCATTTGAAATGCATGCCTATGAACGGTTGTCTCTGCTTTCTGCCACTCTTCACCATTTGTCCCTAAAATAACCAAAAGGACAAGTATTCAAAGAACAAACTGTCAGTCAGAGCGATGGCACTTAGCTATCCAAGTTCTCGCGGGCTCTGAGCTCTTCCATGATCTGAACCGACCGGGAGGATCCCAGCCGGGCAGCTCCAGCCTGCAGCAAGGCCAGAGACTGATCAAGCGTCCTGATCCCACCGGCTGCTTTAATCTGGATCTGACCCTGGGCCACCCTGTAGAGTGTTTTGACCTGCTTTATTGTAACATTACCGAGGAAGCCGGTACCGGTTTTGACGAACTGGGCCCCGGCGTTGATGGCTGCCCGGGTGGCTGCCAACTGTTGTTGCTCTGTCAGTTCGCCAGCCTCGATAATAACCTTCAAAACGATATTGTACGGCAGAGCTTCCCGAACCTGCCTTGTCTCTTCTTCAACCTGGGGGAAACGGTCTGAAACCAACCAACCGATATTAGCTACCATATCCAGTTCATGAGCGCCGTCACTTGCAGCCTTAATGGCTTCTTTTACCTTGATGTCAGTCCGGCTGGCTCCAAGAGGGAAGCCGGCGACGGAGCAGATACAGGTCTCAGGCTTTTCCAGCAGCATTCGTGTATATTTTACCCAGCAAGGGTTTATGGCTACCGAGTGAAAGTGATACTTCAGAGCTTCGTCGCATAGCTTCCGTACTGCAGCTTCATCCACTCTGGCTTGTAGGGCAGCATGGTCAAAGCAGCGGTGGAGGTTTTTCAGAAATGAATCGTTCATCACTCAGAATCCTACCCTATATGATCTGCTTCAGGAACGATGTCGCAGGGAACGTGTAATTCAGGTCAAATACTTCCGCCAAGGTGGCAGCCACATCTGCAAACGTCTCCCGGGTACCGAGGTTGACTCCCCTGCTGGCGTTTGGCCCGAAGGTGAGCAGAGGAACGTACTCACGGGTGTGATCAGTGGAGGTCTTGATGGTTGGATCGCAGCCGTGATCGGCGGTGATAAGAAGAAGATCGTTCTGACGCAGGAGCGGGAGCAAAGCGTTGAGTTGCTCGTCGAATTGCTCCAGCCCCCTGGCGAATCCGCGCTCATCATTCCGGTGTCCCCAGAGCTCATCAAAATCAACACAGTTGGCAAAGATGAGGTCATGGTCATGATCCTCTTGAATCACTTTGTGGACCGTTTTCATCACCTCGGTATTGTCAGCGGTCTTGACTCTGTTGCTGATACCGCGTCCAGCGAAGAGGTCATATATTTTACCGACTGCGAGGACCTTCCTACCATTCGCCGTCAGGAGATCAAGCAGGGTATCTGAGATAGGAGGCAGGGAAAAGTCTTTTCTTCGCGTGGTGCGGACAAAAGCGCCAGGTGTGCCTGTGAATGGTCTAGCAATGACCCGACCAACACCGTATTCCCCCTGACATAGATTACGTGCGACCCGGCAGATTTCGTAAAGGTTCTCCGGAGGATAGAGGTCTTCATGAGCAGCGAGCTGAAAGACGGAATCAGCGGAAGTATACAGGATAAGCGCTTTCGAACTGAGATGCTCCTCCCCCAGACGGGCAATAATCTCGGTTCCGCTGGCAGCGACATTGCCGATTGTTCTAACGCCCGCTTGGATTTCGAATTGCTTTACCAGTTCCCGGGGGAAACCATTGGGGAAAACAGGGAACGGCTTCTCCAGAATCAGGCCGGCGATTTCCCAATGACCGGAAATGGAGTCTTTGCCGGCTGATTTCTCTGCCATTTTGCCGAAACAGGCCCACGGGGGAGAGACCGAAAACACGCCTCTGATCGGTACGATGTTGCCCAGCCCCAGCCTGGCACAGGTGGGTAG
>JAOZPL010000297.1 GCA_029932795.1 Candidatus Zixiibacteriota bacterium
CGCTATTCGGCCACACACTTCTGATCGGTGTATAAACCGATGGGTCAACGCGATCAGTAACAAACCTTTTGAGCGCTCTTATGGCCACCGCGGCATCGCCAGTAGTACCTGCCCGACACCTCTCTTCGCACGGATGATGACAGACCCGAGCACACACCGAAGGGAAAGGATTGGCCTCGCGGATCACATGGTAGGCCTCCTCGTATTCTCCTCGCTCGATATGGGCTATATAACGCCAGGCTTCCGTACCCACCGGACAGGCGGCCTGGCAGGGTGCCCCCACGAGCTCCCGGCAGACAAAAGCATCACACCTCTTGTCCTTTATATGTCGCTCATATTCTTCCCGGAAATAGCGCAGAGTACTGAGAACCGGATTGGAAGCCGTCTGCCCCAGCCCGCACATGGTGGTATCCTTCACCACCAGGGCGAGTTCCTCCAACAGGTCCAGATCTTCAAGTTTTGCTTTACCCTTGGTGATATCATCGAGGATTTCATACATGCGCTGCGTGCCCTTACGGCAGGTAAAGCACTTGCCGCAGGATTCGTCTTTCAGGAAGCTCATGAAGTACTTGGCAACATCGACCATGCATGTGTTCTCGTCCATCACGATCATGCCGCCGGAGCCCATGATGGAACCCGCCTTGGTCAGGCTGTCGTAGTCGATGGGGAGATCAAACATGGACGCCGGAATACAGCCGCCGGACGGCCCGCCCGTCTGCACTGCTTTGATCCTCGCCTTGCCGATCGAACCACCGCCGATATCGTATACCACCTCGCTGATTTTGATGCCCAGGGGCACCTCGACAAGCCCGGTGTTTCTGATCTTCCCCACCAGAGAAAATATCTTCGTTCCCGTATTGCCGGGCACGCCTACCTTGGCGTATTCCACCGCCCCGCGGTTGATAATGACTGGTATGTTGGCAAGCGTCTCTACATTGTTGATACAGGTCGGATGCCCCCAGATACCCTTTTCAATGGGATAAGGGGGCCGTTGACGGGGTTCACCCATGCGCCCCTCAACGGACTTGATGAGAGCGGTTTCCTCACCACACACGAAAGCACCGGCGCCCCGGACGATCTCAATGTCAAAATCAATGTCCGTGCCCAGAATCTTATTGCCCAGAATACCGAGGTCGCGCGCCTGCCTTAGAGCAATCAGTGTGTGTTTGATTGCCAGTGGGTATTCGCCACGGACATATACATACCCCTGAGTGGCGCCGATAGCAATGCCGGCGATCAGCATGCCTTCGATAATAGCGTGCGGATTCCCCTCCAGCAAACTGCGATCCATATAGGCGCCCGGGTCGCCCTCGTCGGCATTGCAGACAACATACTTCTGTTCGCCCTTTTTGCCCGAGGCCCGAGCCAGTTCCCACTTTTTGCCCGTCGGAAAGCCGGCGCCGCCGCGACCCCGAAGGCCGGATTCCCGGACTTCCCGGATGATCCAGTCGGGATCCGGTTCCAGTAGAACCTTTTCGAGTGTTGCGTATCCACCCCGGCTGACGTAATCGAGGATCCTTATAGGATCAATTCTTTCGCTGCTGCCAAGAATAGTACGCGTTTGCTTTTTGAAGAAGGGAATGTCACTCTGGCAGTGATAGCATTTTCCTTCTGGAGATTCTTTGTATATTAGTTCTTCATCTACCTTGCCACTCAGTGCCGCTTCGATCACCCGGGGGACGTTTTCCATTGTTAAATTGGGGTACAGGTGCCGGCCCGGTTGCACTACGATGTACGGGTCCGTCACGCAGAAACCCTGGCAACCGGTGATCTTCAAGGAAAGCTTAAGCTGAAGAAAATTGTCCAGGATATACCGTTTGATGACCCGAATAACGTCGTTAGAGCCGCTGGCCTGGTTGCAGGTTCCAGCGCCTACTACCAGGGTTAGCTTGTCATCCTTGGCTTCTTCTTCGCTCAGTATGCGACGGCGAAAGTCGGAGAATTCGTCAACCGACGTGAGCTTCTTCATCTACCAGCCTTTCCTTGTAACATCATGCAAGGAGCCCTCAACCAATGGCGGTACCACCCAGGTCCAGTATGTGGCCCTTGCAGCCGCGACGAGAGCATAACTGCACGACACCGCCGCCGCGGACGATCATAGGCACCATGGGCGCGCCGCACTCACCGCACCTGGCGCCACCGATCAACTCAGCATGACAGTGAGGGCAAAACATATGAACAATAGTGTCTTCAGGAATTTCATACTCGGAGTGAACGACGTAGCTGCCCCAAAGGCTGGAGATTGCCAGCCAGCCATGCTTGTTTACAAAAGAGACCGTGACTTTTATCGACGGGTAGCCATCGATCGAATGCTCCGGGTCCATAAGACTGTGATTGCAGCGGGCGCAACTGACGTCAACCGGAAACACCCGCTCATCGGTATCAATCTCGACAGCGTCAAGACCCTTCCGAACCTTGTCGAGTATATCCTTGACCATTGAAACCTTCATCCTCGGGAAGTAATGTCCATCCGCCACCATCACGGGCCCGAGCGCACAGGCACCCAGGCAGTTGACCGTCTCCAGAGTGAAATCTCTGTCGGTTGTCGTCTCGCCGGCCCTGATGCCTAGCTGTTGCTCTATCTCCCGCGCAATAGCCGGCCCCCCTCGAACATGGCAGGCCGTCCCCAGACAAACCGACACAAGATGCTTCCCACGTGGCTTGAGACTGAAGGCCCTGTAGAAGGTGGCGACACCATAAATATCAACCAGCGAGCGGCCTGTCTCAGTCGCCACCGTGCGTAACGCTTCCTCCGGGAGATAGCCGTACTTGGCCTGGATTCCTTCAAGGACTGAGATAAGTCCGCCTTGCCCGCCATCGTGCTTTTCCAGGATTTCGGAAATATCGTCAGGACTCACTTTTTTTTCCTTCTATATGCGGATTGGAATCCGATAGTGACCTTATCGAGGTTTTCTACCTGTACTCCTTAAGTGAACAATTTCACATACAGCGACATGCTATATACAATACTGGTCAGAGATTGTCAAGACCCTCCGTTGCATTACTAAGATTCGCTTCTAAGTTATGGCAGAGTCAACAGTTATTCTTCATAACGGAGCTTGGTAAGACCGCTACCCCGAACGGGCTGTGTCAATAAGAATGAGACAGATTTCACTTCCTGTTACGCTACTTTCCT
>JAOZPL010000298.1 GCA_029932795.1 Candidatus Zixiibacteriota bacterium
ATTCCAGGCGGTAATCACACCCGAAGACAAATCAGTAAAAGTAAGCAATTCACCGATTGAGCCACTGTCCGAAGAGATCCCGAAAGTGGCCGTCTGCAGAGTATCCGACAAGATGACAAGATCAACCATCGTGTCCGCATCCGTTCCACATGGTCCATCCACTTCAAGTATTACTGAGTATTTCCCCGGTGTCAGGTAGGCATGGACAGGATTCGTGTCGTAAGAGATATAACCGTCTCCGAAATCCCAGGTCCAGTTGGTGATATCGCCGATTGACGAGTCCTCGAACTTGACCTGGAACTGCTGGTACTGCGAGATACATCTTGTAACCGGGCTTAAGGCAAGGAAAATAGCCTGCGTGCTGTCATAAACGGTGATATAGTCTACTATTGAGTCGGTGGCTACACCACCGGTGCTGGTGACGGTCAATTTGACCGTATACAGACCGGCCTCGGGATACGTTACTGTCGGATTCTGCTGGGTTGATGTCGAGTCATTCCCAAAGTCCCAGAGCCAGGCGGTGATGCCCTGTTCACCCGGATCAGTGGAGTCATAGAAAGTAACGGTCAGCGGTTTGCAACCGGAGACGGTATCAGCTACGAACATGACACTCGGGCACTCTGTAATCTTTATCATGTTCGTGTCGGTCAGAATGGTCTGTCCGCAGGCGCCATCGACGGAAAGGGTCACACTATATTCACCAACTGTGTCGTACGTGTGAACAGCCACTGAATCATTTGAGAAGGGGGCTCCATCACCAAAGTCCCATCGCCAGTAGCTTATGCCGCCATAGTCGATAGGGGTAAACGTGACTTCCAGTCCGGGACATCCCGAGTCCGCTGAGGCGGTAAAATCGGCAATTGACTGCCCTGCGATAATAAATCTCGTCTTGATCTCGGTGTCCTCTCCATTGGTAGGTTCGTGTTCAATCTTCAACGACACCGTGTACATGCCGGCGCTGTCATACAGGTGTGTTGGCGCCGTGTCGCTGGAAGAGTCGCCATCCCCGAAGTCCCAGGTCCATTTGGTCCGCGGGCCATTGGACAGGTCGACGAAGGTTACGGTCAGAGGGACACAGCCGGAGTCGACATCAACCCCGAAGTCAGCGGTCGGGTGGCCGGCAATCGTGACTTCGGTGACCTCGGTTATCAATTCATCACAGCCGGGTATGAACACAACCGCAGCGACCAGGATCGCCACGACGATCGGTAACAGCTTCTTTCGATGCATAAATATGATTCCCATTCTTCTTATGATACGCCCTGTACATATACACCGGCCAGTTAATCGTGTCAATGCATTTGTTCCATGCTATCAGACGACTTGAGTTATCAGCCTTTTTGCTACCACAGGTCTTGGCCAAAGGATATTTCTGGAACCGGCAGGTCCTTTTTCGTTTATACACTTCAGATTGCCTTATCAACTCGGTAAATGCCTTGCCTTGCGCGCTTGTTTTGCGTATGTTCGCCACCAATGAACCGGGAAGCCGGTTGCGAGACAGGTCAAATAACGCCGACCCGAAGCAGGCCATACGCGGCGACAACGGAGTCACGGAGTGGCGGTTAGGCCTTCCTCAGACTCGGAGTTTTCTGTCTGGAGAGCATTGTGAAAGTTATTCTGAGAATCTTTCTCCTGTTGCTGATCGTCCCGGCGGTGACGGAAGCAGAGGTGGCTGAGTCGTTTGAGCTGGAGGCTGAGCCCACGGACGGACTGGCCAGTAATGTCGCCATCGACATAATCAGTCATAGACTTCCCGGAGACTCAGCGGTCTGGTTTGCCACCGGCAAGGGGCTGAATTTCACTTCCAATGCCGGGCAGACCTGGCACATTTATGATGCCAGCAATGGTTTGGCGAGTGATAATCTCTCGGCCGTTTTCTCAATTGGTGGCCGGCTGTGGATTGCCTCCAATCATCACGAACTGATAAGCGGGCAGTTGTATCTGTGGTCGGATGGTCTTTCGTACTCGGATGATAATGGCGCCAGTTGGGAGCAGATTGATTTTAGCCCATCCGGGCTTGATATTCCTTATCTCTATGGCGTTGACCGCTGGATATTTGACATCACGGGGCATATTGACACGGGCTTCATCAATCACACTACGGGAAACCAGGTCACCGAGTGGCTTTTCATCACGGCCAAAGCCGGCGGCCTGGTGGCATCGCAGGATGGCGGCTTGAGCTGGCGCCGTATCTATGCTTCCTCCGCCGACTCCGCCCAGTATCACTCAGGCGGAGCTCCTTCGTACAGGAACCGGTATTTCTCCTGTGCTGCTGATACCTCGCATGGGGACACGCTTTTTCTCTGGACCGGCACAGCGGGCGGTGTTTTTCAGTATGTGTTCATTACGCCCCGGGAGAAGTACTTTTCCCGACAGGTCAATCGGATTGCGTTCTGTGATACCTGCTCCGGCACAGCCGGCAGCAACATAATGTTTCTGGCCGGAAACAGCGGGGTGACGGTCGGACCGCTGGCTGGTGGACCGTACAAGACTCGCTTTGAGATTGATGGTCTGCCGGGGCAGTCGATTACGGCATTGATTGATGTTGGCGGGCGGTTGCTGGTGGGGACGGTTGACACGGTTTTGAACCAATCCGGGGGTCTGGCGCTCTCTACGGACATGGGTGATTCGTACACGCCGGTTTCTCTGCCGGAGGTAGAAGGCCTGGGGCCGGATACTGTGATATCGGACTTCGCGCTCATAGACACCCGTTTGTATATGGCCGCTCAGGGGGCTGGGCTGTTTGTCTCAACTGACACCGGCGCAGGCTGGAGTCGTATTCTTATTGATTCCAATGTGGTTGACTCGCCCGTCAACGCTGTGAACGCGCTGCATAACCTGGCGGACACGATCTATGCCGGTACCGACGACGGCCTGGTCAAACTGTATTTGAGCGTCTCCGGTGGGATTGACTCGTTGTCGCACTACTCTTTTGCTGAAGATGACAGCAGCTCGGCCCGGATCATCCGGGTCAGAACCCAGATATTTACAGACACGCTGGGACAGGTTGACTCAACGATCATCTGGACAGTGCATCGTCCGGCGTCGCCGGAGGGTGAAATGATAGTGGGTCGCCACAGCGATGCTACCGACATCTGGCAGGCCTTGCAGGTGACGGC
>JAOZPL010000299.1 GCA_029932795.1 Candidatus Zixiibacteriota bacterium
GCCGCCAGTACGATATTATCCATATTCGTTTTACGCCTAATCCCTTGTAAAGGTTTACACGTGATTCCTTCCGCTGGTATAATCGCTTATGCAGGCCGAAAATATGGTCCTGTCCAACGCGCGTCAACTAAAACCGCCGGACTGTATGCACCCCCGCGAGATATTATGACATAAAACTTGACTGGTGGTATTCCTCTTTCCATATATACGTGGTTGTAAACATTAATTTTGTTTCTTCTCAGGAGGGAGAAATGAGTAGAGTAATCACAATACTGAGTGTTCTGGTTCTGTCATTTGCCCTGATGAGCGGGTGTTCCTCTCAGGAAGCCCAGCAGAAGGAGGCTGGTGCCGCTGGACATCCCGAGGAAGTTGCGGATTCAACACGTCTGGATTCGGGGGTATCTGACACGGCTGTCATCGAGAGCACGGAGCCTGCGGTGGACACCGGAACGGGAGAGCAGTAAAGTCCGGATGATTTGTGCCGGTTCGCAAGAAAGGCCTCCCGTTGCAAACGGAAGGCCTTTTTGGTATTTGGTTTGTGTCAGACGAGTCAGCCTTCGATCATCTCCACATTGGCACGGGGCACAATAACACGTCTGCCGTCTTCAAACTCGACTTCCAGGATACGTGCCTTGGACTCTGACTCCAGTTTCTGGAGAGGGGAAGGCAGATCCGTAACAGTACCCAGCCAGCCGAAATATGGATGTCGGATGACCCGGATTGGAGAGCCGGCCTGGAGACCGACAATCGTAGTCTCGGCGACTTCCTCGTAGCTACTTTCTGTCTTGGATGGAATGACCACCTCGGGACGGATAACCCCGGCCCGGATCTGGGTAGCTCCGTTAATACAGGCCATCTCCCCCTCGTGGTTTTTTAGAAGGTCGAATGTTTTCCGTGCCATGTTGATCTGACCGAACCCTTCGGTGACGACCAGCGTCAGCCCGATCTCTTCCGATCCGGTGATAGCTACTCCAATATCGTACCCGAGGAAGTCACGCAGGTCTTTGTCGTCAAATCCGCCGGTTACAATCCCCTTCGCACCGATACTGATGGCCTTCTTGAGAGCTGCCGCCGTTACCTGTGATCCACCGATGACCACTTTGCCGGAGAGGCTCTCATTGATCAGGTCGTCGGTGAGAATGGTTTTATTGTCAGGGGTAGCGATCTGTATTTTGCCATACGTCTCTCCGCCAATACCGAAGATACCCTGTACGAAGGCTCCCATACAGGTGACTATGACGCCTTCGTTGGGGATGACTTCGGTAACTTCACCCTCAAGGTAGGCCTTTACTTCCACCGGCACCGGCTCACCCCGCTGGAGTACCTGGCCGGTGACGTGTGATATCGACTCGATAGTTCCGTTAATTGTGGCGTGGCAGTAGTTCTTGAAGATGAACAAGGTTTTCGACATGGCAATCGGTTCGTTTTCCTTGATCTTGTCACCGTTTTTCTTGAGCATGACCATTTCAATGTCTTCCGGGGGAATGCCCAGCTTGTTGGCGACATTGATCGGTGACACGCTCCCCGGCAACATCGTTCGGGCCACCACGTCGTCCGGTTTGACCCTGTCACCTACCTTGGCCAGCACCTCCCCCTTCAACGGGAGGACGCGGCGCTTCCTGATCAGGAGTTTCTCGGTTACTTTCAGGCCTGGTGTATAGGCGTGGGCCATTGGATTCCTTTCTGTATCAAACGGGTCAACTCGCTTTCTTGCGCCGTCTACGCATGACTCCGAAGGCTATAATCACTATGGCCAGAACCACCAGGAGCCACAAAATGCGGGATTGACCCCGGCTTTGTTTCGTTTCAAGATCGGCCACTTTTACGTCTTCTTTGGACAGGGCGTCCTCAAGGTTCTCGATGGAAAAGGATGCAACGATATCTGTGAAAAGCTCTCTACTCTGTTCGAACAGTTCTTCGGGAGAATAGAAGTAGAAATTCACGATGCCGTATTCGTAGAACTTAATTACCAGAAAACATTTTTTAAGTATATTCTGCTTTTCTGTTATCTCGGTCACGATGGAGACGGTCCGCGTCTTCGGATCATAGACGGGAGTGTTGGATTTCAGGTCGGTCATGAAATCGCCCACCGGGAAGTACTTGAGTCCTTCACCGAAAACCCCTCCCAGACGTTTTAGGAGTGAGTCGATCTGCGATTCGCTCAGCTCTCCGACAGGGTCAACAGTAAGAATGAGATAGACGTCATCGGCGAAGTGGCCGCTTTCGTGTGGGGAAAAGACAGCTTCATAGCGCAGAACGTCCGGAGCGTTATCGCTTTGCCGCAGGTAGTAATCAACGGTGCGGTAGTCGGCTTGTTGCCAGTCATCCGGATAGGTGATGTGGAACTTGCCGTTGAAGCTGACGAAGACCTTGGCCTGCGAAGAGGTGCCGCTGAAACAGGCGATGACCAAAACCGCCAGTAACAGCCGGGTAAGGACCTTCAGGCGGGTCGGTTTTTGTGTTCTGTAAATCTTTTTTGTCATAATTACAGTGCGTCAATATTGGGATAAATGTCCAGTTCTTTCATCCATGTCTTGAGATAAGAGACCCGCTTGGATTGATCCAGCGTCGAGAGGTCAAATGGCCTTCCTCGACCGTCCAGGATGATGCCGACAACGCCGCCATGGACCTCTTTCTCAACCTTGTTTCCTTTGCCGGCACCAACATCGAAACCTCGCTCCGGCTCAAAGGTCGCTTTTACCGTCTGCGGCAGCCCGTTTTTCTGAATACCGAGCGGGAACTGTTTCATTTCCAGGTAGTTCAGAGTGCCGGAGACAGTACCTTCCGGCAATTCAATCGTGTATTTCATAACCGGGCCGGGTTTCCTGGCCATACCGGCCGGTGCAATGCATGTGCCCAGATGAATCAGGCAGTCTTTCTCGAACACTTCAGTTGCCGCTCGGGGCTGAACTTCCGTAAGAACACCGAGCTGTGGCATCATGAAGATCGAATCAACCGCCAGCCGCGTGATTCCCTCCGGCAGGAAGGCGTCGACCATCATCAACGCCGCCTGCTGGCGTCTGGGCGCGTGCGAAAGGACGCCACCGGAGCCAATCAGCATTTCAAGTGTCATCATG
>JAOZPL010000300.1 GCA_029932795.1 Candidatus Zixiibacteriota bacterium
TCTGATTCCGCTTCACTTCCAGGATAACAGCAGCGAAACCCGTTTTAAGGGTCGGGGAAGTTTCGATGCTACCCTGCCATATTCGCGCTTCCTGGTCGGCCACAACTCTGCACTGTGTGTATCGCCTAGCCGGGTGTCCTCGATACTCGGTCGTCAGCAGACACTGGTCGGTGCCAAGCCCTCCGGCACAAGCTAGACAGGCATATTCCCTACGTCAGGTTTTATCCTGTTGAAAACGGCGCTCTTCAATAACGGTGAGTGCAAATAGTCGGGAGATTGAAGATTGAAAGGACTTTCATATGCGTAGTCAGAGATGGCGTCTTGGCATAACCCTCATAATCATCATCCTGGCCTTTCTGGCCTACTGGGACACGTTTAAGCTATGGACGATGAGCGATGAGGAAGAGCAGGCGCTTCAGGAGAGAGACCCCGGCGCACTCTTGGAACTTCAGCAGAACGCCATCAGGCTGGGGCTGGATCTTCAGGGCGGCATCCATGTTGTGTTGCGGGTGAAAACAGAGGAGCTTGAGTTGGCGGCTCGCGAGGGCGCCGTGGAACGGGCGATTCAGATTATCCGCAACCGTATTGACGGTCTCGGCGTTGCCGAACCGGTTATTCAGAAGCAGGGAGATGATCGGATCATCGTTGATCTCCCCGGATACACCGATGAGCAAAGGGCGGAAGAACTTATCGGTCAGACGGCCTTGTTGGAATTCAAACTGCTGGAGAACTTTGAGAACGCTTCGTTGCTGCTGGAGAAGATTGACTCGGTTGTGCACGAGTATGAGATGGCACAAGCGGACCAGCCGGTGGGGGATACTGCTGTGGTTTTGTCAGATACCCTGGCGGCGGCGGATACTGTCGCCGACACAGCTGAGGATACAGTTTCCGAAGAGTTGGATATTCTCGCTGAGTTGATGGGTGACTCCGCGGCAGATACGTTCGACTTCGGCTATGATGAAAGTCTGGCCGGAGAGGAGGATGTTCGTCCCGTTACCTCGCGGCTGGAGATGTCGCTTTACAACAACCGGACGGCAACCAACTGGCCGGGTTTCGTGGTTACCAAGAGAGACCGGCCGAAAATCGAAAAATGGCTCAACCTGCCCGCTGTGAAAAGGCTGATACCTATAGACGTTGAATTTGCCTGGTCGACTCGAGCTGATATTAGGAACCAGCGTGATATCTACGAACTGTTCCTGCTCAAACGGAAAGTTGTCTTTTTGGGTAAATTCCTTGAAGGTATCTCGCTTGGCCGTGATCAATTCGGCGGTTACACGGTTGATTTCCAGCTTTCCGGTGACGGCGCGGCCCGGTTCGCGCAACTGACAGGAGCCAACATAAACAAACCGCTGGCGATTGTTATCGATAAGAAAGTGGAATCAGCTGCGTTTATTAACTCCAAGATTCGCAATCGCGGTCAGATCACCATGGGTTCTTCGGCATCAATCAATGATGCCCGTAATCTAGAGATTGTGCTCAAGGCGGGTGCTCTGCCGGCGCCGGTGGAGATCATCGCGAAGAACGTGGTTGGTGCTACACTGGGGGCCGACTCGATCAGAAAAGGGTTTTACTCGTCACTGGTCGGTCTGGCTTT
This sequence comes from Candidatus Zixiibacteriota bacterium, assembly GCA_029932795.1. Taxonomy (GTDB): domain Bacteria; phylum Zixibacteria; class MSB-5A5; order GN15; family FEB-12; genus JAOZPL01. Next base: position 1,595 of record JAOZPL010000300.1, read on the forward strand.
GGTGCTCCTTTATATCGCCGTTTATTACCGCTTCTCGGGGGTGATTGCCGATGTTGGTCTGATCTTCAACATCTTTTTCCTTCTGGCGGTCATGGCTGGTCTGGGGGCTACTCTGACGATGCCGGGCATTGCCGGAATTATCCTGACCATTGGTATCTCCGTGGATTCCAATATCCTGATTTTTGAGCGTATTCGCGAGGAACTGCGAACCGGCAAGACTGTTCGAGCTTCGATTGATGCTGGCTACCAGAGGGCGTTTGTGGCGATTTTCGATTCCCACGTAACAACCCTGATTACCGCCGGGGCACTGTTCCTGTTCGGCTCGGGGCCGATCCGCGGATTCGCCGTCACCCTGTTCTGGGGTGTGTCGATTTCACTGTACACGGCGTATGTGATAACCAAAGCGATCTTTGATATCCGCAAAGGGTATCGAACATTGAGCATATAGGCAGGAGAGAGACCATGTTTAGAATAATTCCTGAAACCAGAATCGATTTTATCGGTAAGCGCCGAATAGCATTTGTCTTTTCGCTCTTGTTGGTCGCCGTCGGTCTGTATGCCCTGGTGATGGTCTTCACCGGAAAAGCAAATATGGGGATCGACTTCGCTGGTGGCGTAATGCTTCAGGGGCATTTCGAGAAGCCGGTGAGTATTGATGAGTTAAGAAGTGCTCTCTCGGCGCAGTTTCCTGAAATCAAGGTGACCGAGCTGTCTAAATTCGAAAAGCCGAACGCCTTTATTATCAAGACCAAATATCCTGAGACTGAGGCTGCCGGTGAGGAACGGTTACAAGGGATCATGCAGATCATCACCGAGAGATTTGCGGGCAATGCCTTTGAGAGGGACTACACCGAGGTGATCGGACCGGCGGTCGGAGAAACATTGCGGGAAAAGGCCACTTATGCCATTCTCATCTCCTTGGTCGGGATTCTGATCTACATTGGCATTCGTTTCGACTTCCGCTCCGGCGTGGCGGCGACAATTGCCACTTTTCACGATGTTTTTGCAGTACTTGGTATATTCTATTTGCTCGGTAGGGAGTTCGACCTGCTGATTGTCACGGCACTGCTGACGCTGGCCGGTTATTCCCTGACCGACACGGTAGTTGTGTTCGATCGCATTCGTGAGAATCTCAGGAAGTTTCGCTCCAAAGGAGAGTTTGTCGGTACCATAAATCGCTCCATTAACGAAGTACTCTCACGGACATTCAATACTTCAATAAGCACGCTCTTTGTCGTTGTGACGCTGTTCGTTTTCGGTGGCGAGGTACTTCACAATTTCTCTATGGCGCTGATCTTGGGTATCCTGGTAGGGACTTACAGTTCGATTTTTGTCGCCAGCCCGGTGGTAGTCGAGTGGGAGGCAAAAAGCCCCAAACGGTTCAAGTAAGTTGTGCAAATAACGCTATGTAGAGGCTGCCGGTGGTAATCGGCAGCCTTTTTTGC
>JAOZPL010000301.1 GCA_029932795.1 Candidatus Zixiibacteriota bacterium
TGACAGCACGTAGTGACGCTGGTGTACAACGTGGAACTGGCAGCAGGCAGGCATCGGTACAACTGGGACGGAACGGCGCTCTTTGGACATCAGGTCGCATCCGGCATTTACATGTACCGGCTAAGGACCGGAAACCGTTCAGAAACAAGAAAAATGATCCTGGTCAAATGATTCTGTCCTAGCGGGGGTGGAACCCTGCCGATCAACGGTGAGAGCACCGGTCATTGAGTAATCGGGCTGTGGCTCTCTGAACTGAACGGAGGCTACGGGTTAAAACCTCTATGGCATACCATCAATCCACCTGCGCACAAGTGCTTCGTTACGGGAAGCATCATACCCTATCGCCCCGACAAGTATGAGATTCTTCAGACCGGCTAATACCACGCCGTGCTTTTCGTCTGAAAATGTCAGGCCGTAATTGTCATCGAAAGCGAAATCCGTGGCAGGGCTGGTTCGTGAGGCAGTCCTACCGGCATACTCCCTTACGCCGAGGAACTTCGTCCCACCCTTATCCTCTGCCAGAAAGAGAAGCAGTGTGTCACTACCGAACAGATAGCTAACAGTAAACACCTGCTCAAGTCCCGGGATATCCGGAAATCCGGTTCGATAATATCTGGCTGACGGCAGGACCCGGTTCTCATCCGGGAACAGTCCGAACTGATCTGGAATTGCCCCGGCAGTGCCAATACGTGCCGAAATCGTGACTGCCAGCAAACGCATGGCGTCGGGGCCGTTCTCAGTTTCGTCGAAGGTCGACAGCGTGACCACGTATTGCTCCTGCGTGAAATACAGGCTGTTTCCCAGCAGGTATCCCTCGACACCGAGATGGTAGGTGTCAATCCCGTGTGGACGGGTCAAGGCATACAGACCATAAGCGTCAGTACCGGTAGCGCACTGTGCAATTTCCACAAACACAGTGGCTCCTTTAACTTCGTACCTGGTAGTGACCAGGCCCACAAGTTGATAATCCCGGTACAGATCTGCCGACGAATCGAGGGATTCTGATGCCTCAGCTCCCAGGATGATTCTTGGGTCGGCTGTCCGTCGAGTCGTGGAAGTGCTTTCAGGCAGCAGGCTGTCAGCGACAAATACGATGCTGCTGGTATCGCCGGGCGTCGACTGACCTTGCTCGGACATGTCTCCGCCGCACGAAATCACAAACAGTGCCAACGACAGCAGGCTTAAAGGGATGACTCCAGGTTTTAGCATATCCGTCACAGGAAGTACAGGATCAGCACCACGGTGAGCAGCCACAGGACAACGGTCAGCAGGATCGGGCGATCGCTTATCAGGACGCTGGTCGGGGAGCCGCCCTTTTCTTCCTTGTGTATCAGGTACAGGTAGCGAAAGATGCCATAGACAACGAACGGGATTGTCAGATACAGATATTCCGTACCGAGTTTGGTTGAGACCTCGGTGGAAAACGTATAGAGCATATACATTACCACCACCGAAGCGGTGGTTACGCCGATACACTGATCGAGAAGATATGGTGAATAGCGGTAAAGGATTTTTCGGTGCGCTACGGCATTATCCTCCAGCAGCACCAGTTCGTGCCGTCGTTTGCCAAATCCCAGAAACAGGGCCAGGAGCAGGGTATTGATCAGCAGCCACTTTGAGGCCGGGACATCAATTGCCAGCGCTCCGGCGTAAGCTCTCAGGACAAAACCCAGCGCGATTGACATGACATCGACAATTACAATATCTTTCAGGAAAAGCGTATAGAGAAGGTTCAGCGCCAGGAAACCCAGGGACAGGGCCAGGAACCCGGGATTAATAAACCATGCCCCGGTCAGAGCGATGGCCAGCAGCACCACAATTATCATTACTGCCTGGGCTGCGGTCACGCGACCGGAGGCCAATGGCCGTTCTTTTTTCAGAGGATGCCGTCGGTCCTGCTCCCGGTCAACCAGATCGTTAAACGTATAGGCTGCTGAAGACAGCAGGCAGAATAACACTGTTGCCAGCAGGGCCTGCTCTACCGCCCCGACACGGCCGCCCTCGCCGGCAAACACCAGTGCGGCCAGAACCACGCCGTTTTTGAGCCACTGCGTGGGTCGGAGCAAACTGATGAGGTTTGTAAGCATAAATTAAGATAGGCTGCGGCTGCTAGACGCTCAAGCAAATAGTTGGCAGGCGGCAGGACATGCTCCATTTTTGTGGGAGTATGACGTAAATAGGTTTTCACTTGGCAGGTTTTTTCGCTATATAGCGGAGGTTGTGATGAGAAAGAGACAGCACAAAGTAAAGAGACAGCACCTCTGCCTGCTGGTGAACACTAGGGCTGCTAATTATCAGAAAAAGCACGTTCTGAAACTGATAACAGCCATCAGACGGGCAGGAGGTCGTTATACTGTTCTGGAGCCGGGTTCGGCGATGGAGCTGCTGGCTATGGCCCAACAGGCGGCAGGGAGTCGGAAACTGTCCCGCGTCATTGGCCAGAACGTGAGCAAGTGGGGGCGAATCACGGCGCTCGTGGCCTGCGGTGGTGATGGTACCTTTAATCTCGTGGCGCGGCCGGCGATGGCAACTGACCTTCCGGTCGGGATTCTCCCTCTGGGACGCCTGAACAATATTGCGCGGGCTCTCTATGATTCGGTGGAGCCTGAGTTTGCTATCAGGAAGATTCTTTCCGGGCGTTACCGCAAGATTGACTCGGCCAGAGCGGGGAACCAGCAGTTTTTCGGATCGGTCGGTATTGGTTTCATCCCTGAACTGGCTCGCGCTTTGGCTGGCAGAAAGATCCCCCGATTCGCAATCGGCTGGTCAAAGTTGGGTTCCCGAGCGGCGGCCGAGGTGACGATGGAGGCCATTATTATCAAAGTCAACAGCTTTCGCTTCGAAGTCGACCCGTTGATTTTTAACGTGAATCTCTTGCCTTATTCCGTGGGCTTACCACTATCGCTGGCGTCGGTGCCGGATGATGGCCAGGCGGAGGTGATTTTTAACGTGGATAACAAGGTGGGAGGATTCAGCACGTTCACACGTTCAATTTATAAGAGGACATACATCTACGGAAATGATGTTCGCATG
>JAOZPL010000302.1 GCA_029932795.1 Candidatus Zixiibacteriota bacterium
CTGATAATGCCGCTATTTGCCTCCAATTTTGCATTTCATTTGTTGTTGATCCTCTGCCGAAAATAGCACTTTGCTCCGCATGCCAGAAGAACAACCCGCGTTCTGGCCTTACTACCGGCGAAATCTTAAACTCGATGATCTCAAGATACTAAATCGTTACAGAGAAAAGTTCGGTTTACCACCAGTATAGCGTTCACCTCTTCCTATCTCCGCCCCCGAAGAACTCCGCCAGGCGGGTGATGTACTGGTTCAGGGCGTACATTTCGCTGTCGGAGGGGACGAGACGCGCGCGGAAGGTTTCATCGAACACCTTGAGTCTTAGCCCGCTCAGCCGCTGCGCCACCAGCTTGACGCCTTCACCGCCCCAACCATACGAACCAAACACCGCCGCTCTCTTACCGATGCTGTACACCGTCGAGAAGAGATTCACCAGATCCCAGATCGGCTTGACGGCGTCACCGTTGAAAGTCGGCGTGCCGATCACAACCGCCTTGCTTTTCTCGATCATCTCCCTGGCGTCGTCAGTCGCACACGTCGTCACGTCAACTATTGCAGTCGTGAAGCCGTGCTTTTCCAGTCCGGTTGCGATAGCATCCGCCAGCTTTTTCGTGTTGCCATAACTTGATGCATAGAAGACAGTGACAATGTTCTGCCCTTCGCTCTTGTCCACCGCCCACTCTTTGTAGCAATCAATCTGTTTTCTCGGCTCCTTGCGGAAGATCGGGCCATGCGACGGCGCGATCATTTCAATATCAAGTCCGTCAAGTTTCAGCAGGTTGCGGCGAGCATGAGCGGAGTACGGTCGCATGATCATATCCCAGTAGTATTGAACCTCGTGATCGACATCAATCGTTACTTCGTCGGCGTAAAGCGAATCGCTGGAGATATGCGCGGCAAAGCCATCGTTGGAAAAAAGGATTTTATCCTCGGGCAGGTAATCCATCATCGTGTCCGGCCAGTGCATGTATGGCATCAGTTTGAACCGGAGCGTCTTGCCGCCGAGATCGATAGTCTCATCATCCTTGACGGAGGTGATGTCGGCGTTCGCATTGATTACGTTCTTTACAAACGGCAGTGCCGACGCCGAGCAGATAACTTTGATACTCGGCACTCGTGCCAGCAATAACGAGATGGCCCCGGAGTGGTCCGGCTCCGTGTGATTGACAATCAGGTACTCAATCTTCTCAAGCGAGACGACTTCCTGTATGTTGGCCAGGTATTCAGCCGAGAACTCCTCTTTGACGGTGTCAATCAGCGCGACCTTTTCTCCCTTTACAAGGTAGGCGTTGTAGGTCGTCCCGTACTCTGTTTTCATTATAATGTCGAAAAACTTCAGATCGGGGTCTTTGACGCCCACGGAATAAACATTATCAGATATTTGTACTGCGCTCATGCTGTCCTTGCTCCCTTGTTGAAGGTAACGCCCTCACTCGCAGGACGACTTTATGGTGTTGTCTCATGTTGCCGTCGACTCTGCAATGTCGGGGTGGCCGACCAGCCTACCAATATCCTGCCTCCGAACCACGCCGGATACACCCGGAACCCTACGGCATCATGAAACGCACAATAGTGTCGATCAGAGTTGCATCGTCTGAAGGCAGAGTTTCGATCTCGAGAGTTGAAGCTTCAGAAAGCTCCTTCAGCCGGAGAATCTCCACATCATTGAGCCTGTCCGGTGATGTCAAGACGAGTGTTCGACAACGGACCGCACGAATGTCATCCGTTGTGCGGTAGGGTACGGCGTAACTCGAACGGATCTCATACCACCACCAGAAAATCGTTCTGAAGAAAGGAATCCACAGGGTTTCGTGTTCAGTCCGGAGGCTGTCAAGCATGCGCGTGGTAGTCAGATAAGGGTCAATCGCCACCACGCCTTCGATTCTCTCTTCCTCCAATGCCGCCAGCAGGCCGGCATCGGCCCCCAGCGAGCGGCCCACGATCCAGATCGGTCGAATAGCCCGCTCCCGAATCTCCAGATAGGGGATGACCTCTTCCAGGTCTGTCGCCTCCAACTGTCCATCGCCGTGATACTTAGAGCCGGAGAGACCGGTCGCCCGCTGGTCATAAACCACCACTGCAAAGCCGGAATCGGCAAGGACGCTACTCAGCTGGAGCATGGAAGTACGGTCCAGTCGCTCATCGTGAAGCAGGATAGCTGTCCCCCTGACTGAATCCGCGCCGCCACGGGCTTTTGTGAGATATAGACAGGCCAGGCTGGTCACTGCGTCCGGCTCCACCGTGAAAGTGTCGGCAAACAGACCCGCCTGTACAAACAGGGCTGGATCATTGAGAGGGAGGGAATCGACATTAAAATCATCGATGTCGTCCCGAGCCATGATGGCCTTGGTCCGGTTAAGCGGGTAGATAACCAGAAAGGTAAGCAGTACTCCGATAATGAGCAGGAACAGTACCAGCTGAAGAATCTCTTTGACGGTCTGGGACATTCTGGCCATAGTAATATCTAACTCCGGTTCGGTCAGGCAGTTAAGATCAGAGGTTTCAAAGAATGAGTCAATAGGAAAATCCAACCGGAGTTTCCGATGTTTGTTTCAGAAGATATACGCAATCGAAAGAACTTATCTATGGCGGCACCAGAAAGTCACCACAGCATAACAAGTCGAAGCTTTCAGAAACTCCGTGTGTTGGACTTATGTCAGTCAACACTTTTAACTCCTTAGCCTGCATGGCGGGAGCATGCTCCCGTCACAAACAAGCACAGGCGGGAGCACGTATGTGGGTGTGATGCTGGGCGGGTGGCGATTCCGACCTCAACCCACCTAATCCCATGACTCGTAGTACATTAGATAAGATAAGCCCGAACGACATCGACAAAGGCACACTGAGGTCACAGCCGAGAATCGGCAATATAATGATAGAAGGATTGCAAAGTCGTTAGGTATGGTACCGCCTCTCGGGACTCCCCTTGTTCAAGAACTGAACAACAAGCAACGGGCCGTGGAAATTGAGCCCATTTACCTCGGGGGAAGTGTAACCTTGGCCACCAAGCTGAAAAATGCAATGCTAAACCACG
>JAOZPL010000030.1 GCA_029932795.1 Candidatus Zixiibacteriota bacterium
CGGACAACGCCACCCCACCCTACACCTACACCCTCACCACCGACGGCACACCGGCGCGGCTGACATGTATCCTGCCGCCGTCAGTGGCACCCCTCTCCACGTAAGAAAGATGAAAAGGAATCTTTTTACTCTCCGCCGTTTGTATAGCCAGATCACGTAGCACCAGATTGGGAATCATCATGGCATCGTACAGAAGTATCGATGGCCCGCTGCCCAGTTTTTCCTCCTTTTTGAAGCAGTCGGGCGGAATGTCCTGCCCAATGTTGGTATCGCAGATAATACAGACATCCGGGGCCGCCAGATGAGCCAGAGTCTGCGCCCCCCGAAGCCCTACTTCTTCCTGCACCGAGGCACAGCCGAGTACCGTGTTGGGATGTTTACTCCGTTTCAGCCGCCGCATGACATCGATAACAACGGCGCAGGCCATCCGGTTGTCGAACGCCTTGGACATGTACATTTTCTTGTTGCCCATGATAGTAAACTGACTATCCGGGATAATCGGGTCGCCCGGCTTGATATGCAGTCTCTTTTTAACGTCAAACTTCTCCTGAACCCCGACGTCGATAAACATGTCCTTGATCTCAAGCACCTTCTCTTTTTCTTTCTGCGGCAGAAGATGGGGTGGCGTTGAACCGATCACCCCAATAACGGGCCCTTCGGAAGTAATAATCCTCATCCGCTGCCCCAGCGCCACATGTCCCCACCAACCGCCCAGAGGCAGGAACTTAATGTAACCCTCTTTGGTGATCTCTTTCACCATGAAGCCGATTTCGTCCATGTGACCAACCACCATAACGCGCGGTGAGGAACTGGTACCCTTTTTAATGCCCATGATCGAGCCAATCTTATCGTACTTAATCTCGTCAACATTCCCCTCTAATTCGCGCGCCATAATCCGGCGCACTTCCCTCTCGTACCCGGAAACACCGTTGACTTCGGTGATTTCCTTCAGCAGCAATTCGGTTCTGTCCAAAACGACACCTCTCATAACTAAAGTAAATACATATTCACTGCCGTTAACATTATTGATTGAATGAGGAATATAAATCGGCGGTGGTGACCAGTCCACCTAAATCTCGATATGATTCACCAGTTCGGAGAGGGTGTTGATCCTGCGAAGGCTCTCCGGCATATCAGGCGGATACTCATGCGCCGAATTGGCCTTCAAGATGGCCTGCATACCTGTAGCGATCGGTCCTTGCACGTCTTCTACGTAGCGATCACCGATATAGACACACTCGGAAGGTTCGCACCCTGCCAGATTGGCCGCCCGGTAGAATATATCAGGATGCGGTTTGCGCAACTTGAAAGTAGAACTGAAGACTGTAAAACTGAGATACGGTTTGATACCGAACCGATGGAGTTCCTTCTGGTGTGCCCGCTCAGGGAAAACCGTGTTCGACACCAGACCCATCACCGGATATTTCTCTTTCAGCATCGCCAGCGTATCAAGCACGTCATCATAGATATAAAGCTGCTTCTCTACCGGCACGTAGTAAGCGTCGAAAAAACGATCCAGGAAACCATCCTCGCATTCAACGTGGAACCGCTCCAGTAACTCTGCCCCGACCTGCATGACATTCCATTCGACCAGGCTCTCTAACGCTATCCGGCGGTAGCCCGCACGAATCCCTTCAAATACCTCGATGAACTGTTCTGCGCCGGGAACACTGATGCCCTGCCGTACCAGGAACTCCCTGGCACTGGCAGCGCACTGCCGGCTCAGCTCATCCCAGGAAACAGCTTCATATTCAATCAGAGTTGAGCCAAGATCGAAAATGACTGCCCGAGGCCGAAGCTTATCCATACTTCAATCCATTTTGTTCAAAGCTGATCGGATAATCATCTCGATCAGGCCATCAAAATCTATATCTTCACATTGAGCTGCCATAGGTGCTAGAGAGAGGTTGGTCATACCGGGCAGGGTGTTGAGTTCCAGACAGTAAAACTCCCCGGAGTCGTCCAGAATGAAATCTATCCTGGTCAGCCCGGAAGCACCAACGACGTTATACACCTTGACGGCTGCGTCTCGCACCCGCTTGCTTAACTCATCCGGTATCTTTGCCGGGGCAATATATTCGGATTTCCCTTCAGTATATTTGGCTTCGTAGTTGTAAAGTCCGTCCTTTGGAATGATCTCCACCACCGGAAAGGCGTGGCTGTCGAGAACCGCCACCGTCAGCTCCCGGCCTTTAATATACTGTTCTACCAGAATCTCGTCGCCTTCGGTCGCCGCCCGCTCCAGGGCTTCCGGCAGGTTTTTCAAAGATTCCACCTTCGATAAACCGACTGTTGAACCACTGGCATTCGGCTTGACAATCATCGGAAAGTCAAAACGTTGGCAGATTTCGTCAACCAGAATATCGTAAGCTCCATCGGGAGGTACTGGATAAAGTCCCCAGTCAGGAGTGCTAACCCCTACAGAGGTGAACAACCGCTTGGCGATGGCCTTGTTCATGGCGATGGCTGAGGCTGTCATCGAAGAACCGGTGTATTTTTTGCCGGCCAGCCCCAACAAGCACTGTATGGTACCATTCTCGCCGGTACCACCGTGCAAAGCAAGAAAAACAAGTTCCACATCGTCATACTCCGCAGCGCTCAAACCAGTCGCCAAGGCTGTCGGCCGGAAGGACACTGACACGGTTGTTTCTTCCTGAGGTGGTATATCACACCCGATGAATCTACCGCCATCATCCAGAAGCGCCTGACCGGAAGCCGGATCGATGGCCAGCACCTCATGACCCAGACGGCGAAGCGATTCACAAATCGCTTTGCCGGTCGTCATGGACACTTCCCGTTCGCTTGAATTACCGCCTGCCAGTACCAGGACTTTCATGCCGTCTTCCCTCTTCTCAATCTGACGACCCTCCGGATAATCCAGATCAGCACAATACCGATCAGGACCGGCCAGACAACCATGTAGTATGCTCTAAGGTACGTTTCTACCTGATCGAGGTTCTCTACCAATGCAAAGGCAATATAGGTGAGCAGACCGACAAAGAGAAAGTAGGAAATCGTTGAGTATACGAACATCCCTGTTGCCGGATACCGGCCGATACCGACCACCAGAGCCACCGCTGACCGAGCCCCGACCACAAACCGCGAACAGACAAGCAGTAACGGACCCCATCTCTGAAAACTCGACTCCATGCGATATATATCGGCTGTTGAAAAGTACCTGTAGTTCCTGCGGACGAAAAAAGCATGCCCGTACTTCCGACCGATCAGGTAAAGCAGCATCACCGAGCAGATGCCACCGCAAACCACAACCGGAAAGTAAAAGTAAAGGTCAAGTCGGTCGACCGCCACCAACACGGCACCCGCAATAATAAAGCTGTCGCCGGGGAACGGCGGGATCAGGTTTTCAATGAAACAGGCTGAGAATATCACCAAATAGACCCAGAAAGAGCCATACACAAACAGGTAATCAAGGTACTCGTTGATCTGGGTTAATGATTCACTCATCGGTCGAAAGCAGACATACCACCGAGGCTGCTATCCCCTCCCCGCGTCCCACCGGGCCAAGTTTTTCACATGTCGTGGCTTTGATACCTACCTGCTTCTCAGTGATGGTGAGAACCTCAGCAATGCGCTTCTTCATAGCAGCGATGTGCGGATTCATCATCGGCTCTTCCGCCATAATGATGGCATCAATATTGATAATAGATGTGAATCCGGCCCGGCGGATCATCCTCCAAACCTCTCGCAGAAGTACAGACGAATCAGCATCCTGATACTTCGGGTTAGTTGGCGGAAAATGCTGGCCGATATCAGGCAGCCCGGCAGCTCCTAACAGAGCATCAGCGATGGCGTGGAGAAGTACATCGGCATCGCTGTGACCTTCGAGCCCTCGTTCATACTCGATCCTTACGCCTCCGATGATCAGGTCCCGCCCCGGGGTAAGAGGATGGATATCAAAACCGTGACCGATGCGAATCTCAGCCATTATTCTCCTCCTGAAGCAGCGCCTCAGCGACGATCATATCATCTCGTGTTGTTACTTTTATATTGGGGCGCGTTGGCTCAACAATCCTGACCTTGAATCCTCTCGCCTCGATCAGTGAAGCATCGTCAGTTGCGGATATCAGGTTGCGGGCTTCACGGTGAGCTGTCAGGATCAAATCGTACTGGAAAACCTGCGGGGTTTGCGCCAGATACAGGGAATCTCTCTCCAGTGTGCTGATAATGAAGCCGTCGCGCACCCTTTTGATCGTATCAGCGGCCGGGATCGCCAGCATGGCGGCTCGGTCGGTAGCGGCCAGCCCCACTACCCGGTCAATATCCAGAGGTGAAACCAATGCTCTGGCCCCGTCATGAATGGCCACCAGCCCGGTCGTAACAGGAAGCGCTTCCAGCCCCCGCAGCACCGATTCCTGTCTCGTCTCGCCTCCCTTGACGATTTTCGTTACCTTTGAGAAGTTATACGGATCAACTATCTTCTCGCTGACATAAAGGAGATGATCCTCACCCACCACGAGCACAATCCTGTCGATGGAAGCGGCCGCTTCAAACCTTCCGACAGCCCAGGACAGGAGCGGCCGGCCACAGAGCTGCCGGAATTGTTTGGGCACAGCCCCACCAAACCGCTTTGCTTTGCCTGCGGCCACAATGATTGCGGAGGCTTCCATCCTGATTGAATATATCTCCGCGGGCTTTATCGGGAAAGGGTTTTATAGAATCAGCATGGCGTCGCCGTAACTATAGAAGCTGTATTTCATTTCTATCGCTGTGTGGTAGAGTGAGAGGATTTCCTCACGTCCGGCAAAAGCCGCCACCAGCGCCAACAACGATGAGCGTGGTAGATGAAAATTCGTCAAAAGGTGATCAACCACCTTGAAATGGTATTCCGGCCGGATATAAAGGTCAACCATCTCGGCAAACGGCTTGATCCTGCCGTCCACTACGGGAGCGGATTCGAGCGTTCTGACCGATGTTGTCCCGGCTGCGAAGATCGCTCCTCCCGCTTCTCTGGTCTGATTCAGGCGTTCGGCTGCAGCTGCCGGCAACTCAGCTTCTTCGGGGTCAACTGTGTGATTTTCGAGGTTATCGCACTGGATCGGTTTGAATGTCCCCGGCCCGACATGGAGAGTGATTTCGACAATTTCAACCCCCTTTTCACCCAGAGCCTGCAGGATGGATCGGGTGAAGTGGAAACCGGCGGTTGGGGCAGCAATAGCTCCTACTCTCTCCGGATCGGCAAAGATTGTCTGATAGCGCTCCATATCGGCAGGCTGGTCCTGTCGACTTATATATGGCGGCAGGGGGACATGGCCGAAAGAGTCAACGATCCGTTCCCGGATGTCTCTTGTGTCAAACCAGACATGCCACCGGCCACCGCCGATGTCCCGTTCCATTACAACGTAGTGTGAGGCATCAAAGAGAATCCGCTCTCCAGCTTTTACCCGCCGGGCAGGTCTGACCAGCGCCTCCCACCGCTCACCGGCCTCTGACGGCACCACCCGGACCAGGAGAATCTCCACCTGGCCGCCTGTTTTCCGACGTCCCATCAGACGCGCTTTGAACACCTTGGTATTGTTTATTACCAGGGCATCCCCGCGCTGCAGATAGTGCCCGATGTTGACGAATTCCAGATGGTCGACTGTCCCGGTTGCACGATCATATACCAGCAATCGCGACTGATCCCGCTCCCTGGTTGGGAACTGGGCAATCAATTCCTTGGGCAGATCATAATCGAGAAGCGAGGTATCCACTGGTCGTCACCGTCCCCGCCAGAAGATATTGAGCACGATAGTAAGCAGGAGGGAGATTAACAGCATGGACAGGAGAGGAATGTAGACCGTGACGTTCTTCCCGCGGAGAACGAAGTCGCCCGGAAGCTTGCCGAGAAAAGGAATACGATGGGCAAACAGCAATACTAAACCGAGAAGAATAATTAAGACGCCGAATATGATCAGGATTTTGCCAACCTGAGGAAACAAGATATTGTCCTCCGAACTACCAACAACCGGATCTAACGGCTGAAGAGTGTCAGCCGGTCAACGTATATCCGGGCCAGCGTCTTCTGTTCCGACGTCAGGTCGTCCGGGAATTGCTCGCTGTTCAAGTAGCATTCCAGTGCATCCAGCGCCACGCGCGTGTCGGCAACCGTCAGGATCTCCCCGGTTTCCTCTTTGAGCTTATCGCGGAATTTGACTGTTTCTGAAATCAGCACAGCGACAGCGGCGGTGGGATTCTTCTGACTTCCCACAACCTGAGCACCGAGGGATTCAAGCAGCAATCTCAATTCCTCATTGGACATTACACTTCCCGCTAGTTAACTGTTGTATGAGACATGAGTGCTTCCAATTCAACACCGCTCACCGTCTAAAACAGATTCTCCTGCGTTCCTGTCGATGGCGGTTTCAGACCGAGATGCTCAGCTGCCATGGCCGAGGCCACCCGCCCGCGTCTGGTTCGCTGTACGAATCCGATCTTGAGCAGGAACGGCTCAACCATGTCCACAAGCGTGTCAACCTCTTCACTTAGTGTAGCCCCCAGGGCTTCAATCCCGACAGGACCGCCCTTATAGTAGTCCAGAATAACCCGCAACAGTTTTCGATCAAGATTATCCAAGCCGGCCGAGTCGACACCCTCGGCATCGAGCGCCTCCCCGGCGATCTCCGCATTGATGGCACCATCCGCCTTAACTGCGGCATAATCACGTACGCGTCGCAGCAGGCGATTGGCAACTCTCGGTGTGCCACGGGAGCGAAGGGCAATCACTCCGGCAGCCTCCCGATCTACATCTATCTCCAGCAATTTCGCCGAACGAATCACTATTTCCTCGAGCTCCTCCGGAGGATAGAAATCAATATGATAGTACAGCCCAAAGCGGTCCCGGAGAGGCGCCGAAAGCATCCCCGCGCGGGTCGTCGCGCCCACCAGCGTGAACCGTTTCAGCGGGACATTGATCACCTTGGCAAACGCCCCTTTATCGACAACAAAGTCGACCTTAAAATCCTCCATGGCCGGATAAATGAACTCCTCAATAACCGAGGCAAGCCGATGAATCTCATCGATAAAAAGAATATCCCCCTCGCCCAGATTGGTAAGAATACCCATCAGGTCACCGGCACGCTGCAGCGACGGGCCGGAAGTAGCGACAATTCGACTCCCCATCTCGTTGGCAATGATGTACGCCAGGGTGGTTTTGCCCAGCCCCGGCGGACCATAAAGTAAGACATGCTCGACCGGCTCACGCCGCCCCTTGGCAGCTTCGAGCAGTACTTCAAGTTTGCCGCGCAACTCATTCTGTCCCACGTATTCACTTAATGTACGGGGTCTGAGGGAATACTGCGTCAGGTCTTCTTCCGGCGAGAGCTGTGCACCCGTAACAATACGCTCGCGAGTCATCAGACCTTAACCTTCGCTTGTTGCTCACTCTTGAAAATAGCTGTAATCAAGTCTTCTGCTCTGGCGATTTTCGGGTTGGCCTCCAGCGCCGTCTCAATCATCTTCTGCGCTTCCGTCCGCGTGTACTGTAACTGTGACAGGATAGCCAGAGCTTCCTCGGTGAGTGGTGTGGGTGGTGTCTTCGCAACTGCGAGCGGCTGGTCCACCCTGGAGAGAGCGAACTTGGCTGTTTTCCCGTTCAGTTCCGCGATAATCTTTTCGGCTAATCGAGCTCCGACTCCCGGCAGGCAGTTCAATTTCGCCGCATCCCTGGTTTCTATCGCCAGAGCTATTTCTCTGATCGGGATAACCAGCGATTTGAGCGCCTTTTTTACCCCCAACCCAGGTACCTGCGTGAACAGTGAGAAAAACTCCCGGTCAACCGGATCAGTAAAGCCGACCAGGCGTGGGAAGTGGCTGGACTTTCTATCGCCTGCCTCAATGTAATAAATCGTTTCAAAAGTGATTCCCTGATCCACCGAGCCGTCGTTCCTCAACCGCTCAGCCAGTGCCGAAGGAAGCAGGACCTCGTAAAAGACTCCGCTATTCTCGAGGAGAGCATGTTGATCGTGAACCTGAACCAGTGTCCCTCGCAGGCGACTGATCATCCTGCCACCACCTCCCTTTTCTCCACCGCCCGGTAATGGCAGAGCGCGGTGGCCAGCGCGTCGGCCACATCGGGTGGCTCTGGAATCGCCTTCAGGCACAGAGTTGATTTTATCATCATCTGTATCTGGTGTTTGCTCGCCCGACCGTTACCGGTCAGAGACTTCTTGATCCTCGTAGCTGCATACTGATAAACCGGAGCCCCGGCCTCCGCGGCCTTCAGAAAAACAATCCCCCGTGCATGCGCCATAATGATCGCCGTCTTGGGATGTGCATAATGCGAATACAAATCTTCTATCGCGACCGCATCCGGATTAAACTGTGCCAGAATCCCGGCCATTTCCCCCGCGATCTCAGACAACCTTCCCTCCAGCGGGGCTTTCCCTTCGGTGTGTATAACTCCTGCTTCGACGAGCGTAACACCCTCCTTGTCTCCCTCGAGAATACCGTACCCGGTAGCTTCAAGCCCCGGATCAATGCCGAGAACCCGCATGTTCAATTGATACCTCTACAATCCCTGAATATCAACAAGAAATCCAACTATGAGAATCACAACAGGTCAATCAAAAACTGTCAACCGAAGTCGTGATTTCGATAGCGAATTCATGCCACCGGCTTCAGTCGGTGGTAGTTGACAATTGTTTTTAAGAAGGCATTCATCCCTTTAACTTGACAAAACAAAGGAAAAACCACACACCTGTTTGGCATGTGGTTTTTCTCTAAGTGAGGTTATTTCTCTTCTCCCTCTATCACCATGGATTTGGTAACAGTAGGCCAGTTGTTAGCAGAAATAACTGTAGGGTTTACAGACAGCTCTACGCATGTTATTTTCGGTGGGCGTGATCCGTGCTCATCAGGCACTAAATGGCCACAGGGATGGTACTAATTGTGGCATAATCGACCTCTATCATGCAAGAAGTGGTATATTCCTGAAACGTTGTCGATAACCGTGTACACGCTGTGAGACAAGGCGTTAGAGGCGATACACCTGCTTTTAAGGCCGTTTTGTATCTGAGTCCGGAACACTTGGATAAATGTATGCCAATTCGGCATAACCCGTTGTGCGACAAGCGGTGAAGAGGCCAAGGTTCGGTGCGGAAGAGTGTGAAATGGTACACTCAGAGCCGCACAGTAGTTGTTGTTGAACGTGTTGCGTCTGGATCGGCGCCTCTGTCTAACCTTCGCTGGGCATGGCATGTGCCTTCATGGCCCAAGACGCGAGAAGAACATGACGGGAATAGAGGGGCTGCTCAGCACAAGGCGCATGATCAATAATACTTCCTGACCATCTGGTTGAAAAACTGTCTGTATTACAGTAGAGTCTTCTCCCGGAGTTGGCGGCATTCCGCGCTTAGACGGTCTTCCAGCGCGTCCTGGGAGATGTCTTCCAGTTCGTGAACGATTCTCTCGAGATCACCGCTTCCTGCTGTTACCGGCAGCTTTTCCATCTGCTTCAGGAATTCAGGCGACTGGGTAGCTATAAACTCATAGGAGTCTTCAATTTCGTCCGCAGCCAACTGGAAGGTCATTGTGATATTATCGTATATCCTCTGCTCAATATCCTTCATTTCCATCCTGGCCCTCAACGCCTTGGCAATAATATCCCCGATAGAAGTCATTACATCGCTCACTTCTTTCACGTCAACTCCTTCGACGAAGCGGCGATAAGCAATGATCTGGCCATAGTTGCGCATGAGCGTACGGTCTCTAGTGCGAACAGTCGTAGCGGTCAACTGGTATACCAGTGTGACATACCATCTGAGTACATTATCGTCCATCTCCTGGTGCTTGCGGAATCTGGTTCGGGATTCCGGAGCCTGCAGATACTGTATTATCTCCTCGATCAGATCCTCACGCGATTTCACCAGGGC
The DNA here is from genome assembly GCA_029932795.1 of Candidatus Zixiibacteriota bacterium. GTDB lineage: Bacteria > Zixibacteria > MSB-5A5 > GN15 > FEB-12 > JAOZPL01. The sequence goes on from JAOZPL010000030.1 coordinate 9,870, forward strand.
GTCGTAGATTATGAGGTTGGGACGTTGGGCGATGCGTCGGGCGGCCAGTTCGTTACGGAGACGCCAGGCATCGGAGTGGTTTTTCATTCTTTCGATGACAAACAACAGCCGCCGCAGAATACCATAGCGCGGTGTTGGCTCCCAGCCAAGCTCCTGGTGCGTGCGGGAGGCATCGACCGTGAGTTTACGATCAATGTATTTCATCATCCAAAGTCTTTCAGCTGGTTCGCGGCCTGCCAGGTGGCGGATAGCCTGCCGCGCGGCAACGCCCGGGATCGCCAGAAACCTGGGGAATAGGATCGGCTTGGTGTCCTGCCCGTAATAGTACCTGGTCGCTGTTCTGAACAGGTCGAGGTGAGACACGCTGCCATTCGGGCTGGCCAGGTAGGTACACAACCGGGGTAGGGTGTCGCTTTTCTCGATCACTCTAAGAAACAGCTTAACCAGATCGTGAACGTGGATATAGGGAACAGCCGATTCGCCTCGACCGCCGAGAATGCGGGCGTTCCAGCTTCGGGACAGCCATGTGCCAAGGAAGATGTACAGAGGAGGGTATTCACACCAGTCACTGAACACCGCCGCCAGCCGGAAGACTGTGCATGGAAACCATTCGGAGTATTGCTTCATCATCTCTTCCCCCGACCGCTTGCTCCGGGCATAGGGGAAGTTGGCGTCCGCAACACTGTCTTCATTCAGGGCCTGTCCCTGTTGCGGGAACTCGCATGCGGCTACCGAACTGGCAAAAAGGAAGCGCTTGGTTCCAATCTGCTGGGCCAGCTTCAGGACATTGCGAGTCCCTCTGATATTGGTGCTTTCGTACTCGGGATTGTCGGTGTTGCTGAAATCGTAATACGCGGCCAGATGCAGAACGAAGTCAGCCCCCCCATTATCCTTGACTCTGGTGACTACGTCTCGCAGTGTGTCCCATTTGCCAATATCCACCTGCGTCCAGTGTATGTTGTCGTTTTTAGGGATTCCCGCCTCCCTTTGCGACCGTCGCGCCAGGCAGAACAGGCGATATTTGCCCGTGGCAGCCTCCAGGAAATTTCGCCCTACAAAGCCGGAGGCACCGGTAACTACGATTCCAGGCAGACTCATATCCATGGTTTTTCTTCCTAAGTCAATTTGACTCTCTCAGTAGGCTCCACTCTATCATATTGCACCAGGCGTGCTGTTGGGTTTCATTTTGGAGGTGGAATAGGAACGAAGAGCCAGGTAAATCACCACTCCCATTGCTCCATCGCCTGCCCCCGAAGCCAGTACCAGCGGAATGTTATCAACCGCGAGAAAATAGGTGAGAAGGAACACTGCGGCTATGGCTTTGACGATAACGGAGTAGACGACCAGATAATGGTACCTGTCAACGTCAGTCGCGGCTATGATGTATGCGACCACCATGACGATGTGGAAAACGCCGCCCTGGACGGGGAAAAAGCGTTCGGAACAGGGACTGAAAGCAAACAACTGCATTAAGGTGGCCGGTCGGAGAATCAGCCCCACACCTACGAGGAAGGAATGGATCGCCACCAGCCAGAGTATCAGGGTCAGGCGTGAACGAGGCGACTTTACTATTTCCATGAAGGCCATTTCTGTTCTGTTCCCGTTAATGCGTGTCAGCTCATGTTCACATCCAACCGTTAACCAGTTTGGCTGGCCTTCTCGGCCGAGAGTTTCTGAGCCTCCTGATCGCGGTCGTAGCAGAAGATACCACAATTCAGACAACGGCTGGCTTCGTAGCGGGCATCTTCTTCGTCGATCGTGCT
>JAOZPL010000303.1 GCA_029932795.1 Candidatus Zixiibacteriota bacterium
CTACAAGGAAGTGGTGCGCCTGGCCTGCGATATGGATCCGGATCAGGATCAACTCGGACGACATCCACACATGGGTTTCTGGTCCTATTTTGAAGAACAGTATTCTCCCGGGCGCTGGGGTTTTGTGCCGTTTCTGTTGCTGGGGCTGGTGGGGATGTATGTGGCCATCCGCAAGCGTCTGGAGGTTGGTCTGCCTTTTCTTACCCTTTTCTTGTTATGTTCGCTGGGATTGATTCTCTATATGAATTTCGCTGACGGTACCAGGTATGTTGCCGCAACAAATGACGCGTACCTTGAAGTGCGCAACCGTGATTATTTCTTTACGCCGGCGTTTGTCTTTTTTGGCATCGCGATAGGGATGGGTGTCTCCGCTGTTATTCGGTACCTCAAGAACAGACTGGCGGAGACGAATCCGGGAATGCAGAAAGCTATTGTGTATGCCGCCACCATTCTTGTCCTGCTTCCTGCGGTTGCCCTTTCGAAAAACTATCACATCAACGACCGCTCCAGGAACTACATCCCCTACGTGTACGCGAAAAACATCCTCGATTCGTGCCCGCCTGATGCCATCCTCTTTACTTCCGGTGACAACGACACCTTCCCGGTCTGGTGTGTCCAGGAGGTGTACGATTACCGCAAGGATGTGCGGGTAGTAAATCTCTCTTTGCTCAATACCGACTGGTATGTCGATCAAATGAAGAACCGTTACAACGTGCCCATCTCGCTTTCAGATGAGCAGATTATCTGGTATCCGTTCGAGATGCGTTCGGGTGTGATCGCAAACCGGCCACTCAAGCCGTTCTATGACCGGCCGCGCAAGCGGCAGGCCTACCTGGCGCCATCCGCCTGGGACGGTCGGGTGGTAAAAGTCCAGGATATGATGGTTGATGAGATTGTTCTTGAGAACAAATGGAAGTATCCCATCTGTTTCAGTTCTCTCCCGTATGCAGAATCACCTCTGAAACTGCGTGATCGCGCTGTCCTTCGCGGCCTCGTTTATCAACTGGAACGGAACCCTGATGGGAGTTTCATCGACGTCGACGCGGGCTACGATCTCTACATGAATACCTACGACTTCTCCGGGTACGCCAACTCGGAAGTGTATCGCGACGATAATGCCACGGGTGTTTTCATGGCGGTTGGCATGAGCGCCGTAAGGATCACCGGGGAAATGCTGCAACAGGGTGATACGGCTCGAGCGGTTGAACTGCTTGAGAAGATGATCAACGTGTATCCGGAGTACTGGCAACTGACTTTGGAGTTTATGGAACTGGCCGACGCTCAGGGGGACACCGCGCGCTCCTACGATCTGGCAATGCGGTTGAGAGACACTCTGGAAGCTTTTCTGGCGTCCAACCCGGCCAACCTCTTCTACATGCAGGACCTGGGGTTAATCAAGACGGAAATAGGCCGGCGCAGGAACGATCCGGCCCTGATCCAGGAAGGACTGGATCTGTTGTGGAAGGCGTTTAACGCCAATTCAAATAGTGCGTATGCGTACCGGAAACTTGTCACGGCCCTGTCACAGAACGGCCGTTACGCTGAGCGGCAGCGCGCCACCCTGCAATTTGCCAAATATAAGATGAATCTCAACGACCCCATTGTTAAGGCGCTCCTGGGACGCCAACCAGCACCCGGCAGTCCCCCGCCGCGGGGCGGCAACTGATCTGTTTTAACAGGCTCAACGCTCTGATTGTCATCCCTGATTTGTTCTTTCCATTGTCGTCGAGAAGGCTTGAAGGTGCTGGTTCGGAAGCAACGGCGCCAGCCATCAGGGGTGCACCGGCCACGATCACGCCAGTGAGCAAGGTTCTCATAAAGGCTACCATCCAGACGACTTGGTTATCAGCGCAGTTTATACGCAGGTTCCTCGGAACTGCTTTTCCGGTGTCACTATCGGGGGAACATCTTGCCTTCAGACCGATTTGTATTAAATTACACGAAACGCACACCGATTGCTCTGTTATGGTGCGGATTTGGCATGAAAGGATGGCATGATGAATCTCGAGGGACTTCAGAAGATAATCAAAGAGAGGCGGATCGAGTTTGTCGACCTGAAACTGTGTGACCTCCGCGGTTACTGGCACCATATAACGTTGCCTGTTTCGTCGCTGACTTCCGAACTGTTTGAGACAGGCGTTGGGGTTGATGGTTCTTCACTGCCCGGTTTTACTTCGATCGAACGAGGAGACATGATAGCTCTGCCCGTCCCGGATACGGTGTTTGTCGATCCTTTCTTCGATCGTCCAACACTGTCGCTGATCGGCAACATCATGACTGTCGAAGAGCGGATGGTGGCGTATTCACGCGACCCGCGCAGAGTCGCGGCCGACGCCGAGGGATATCTAAAAAAAACGCTCAAAGGAGCATCCGTTATACTGGGGCCGGAGTTCGAGTTCTATATATTCGACAAGGTGAATTTCTTCCAGGGGCCGGACTCCGCTTTCTATAAGCTGGATTCCGCCGAAGCGCAATGGAATGCCGCTCAGGATGAAGAGAGCCTGGGCTATAAGATTCCGTACAAAAAAGGATACCACGTCACGCCGCCGATGGACCGAAGGTACAATCTCCGCTCGCAGATCTGTTCCATGCTGGCGGATGTCGGTGTGGGAATCAAGTATCATCATCATGAGGTAGGCGGTGGAGGCCAACACGAGATCGAGGTCGAGTTTGCGCCTCTCCTGAAGATGGCGGATCAGTCGATGCTGGTTAAATACATGGTCAAGAACCAGGCCTTCCGGGATGGGGAATCCGCTACCTTCATGCCCAAACCACTCTTCAACGAACCCGGCTCCGGGCTGCACGTACATCAGTTTCTTGCGGATGAGAACGGTTCGTTGTTTTATGACGAGAACAGTCCCGCCCACTTCTCCATGACAGGTCGCCACTACATCGGTGGGATGCTCAGGCATGTTGATTCGCTGCTGGCCTTCTCCAACCCGTCAACAAACTCGTTCAAGCGATTAATCCCCGGGTTCGAGGCGCCGGTGGCTGGAACCTACGCTGTTGCCAATCGAACCGCCTGCAG
>JAOZPL010000304.1 GCA_029932795.1 Candidatus Zixiibacteriota bacterium
GGGTGAATGACATGGAATCCGACAGTGGCAGGTCCGCATACAAACGGATTCTACTGAAACTGTCAGGGGGGGCTCTGACGGGTCCGGGGGAGTTTGGGATTCACACTCCCACGGTTGAGTCAATCTGCTCTCAGATCAAAGAAATCAAGGCGCTTGGAGTGGAAATCTCCGTGGTCGTTGGTGGTGGCAATATCTTTCGGGGTCTGGACGCCTCAAAGCGGGGGGTGGACCGCGTTACGGCTGACAACATGGGGATGCTTGCCACCGTCATCAATTCTCTGGCGATGATGGATATCCTTGAAAAGATGGGTGTTTTTACACGGGTGATGTCGGCCATTCAGGTTGAGGCTTTCGCAGAGCCATATATACGTCGCCGCGCCGTACGGCATATGGAAAAGGGGAGACTCGTCATTCTCGCAGGCGGCACCGGCAATCCCTTTTTTTCCACTGACACGGCGGCCTCACTTCGAGCGATGGAGATTGGCGCTGAGTTGATGATAAAGGCAACCGATGTCGAGGGGGTATATTCTGCTGATCCCAGAAAGGTTGAAAACGCTCTGTTTTTTCATCATCTGGACTATATGGATCTTCTCACCAAGGAACTGCGTGTCATGGATCTCACAGCGGTATCACTGCTAAAGGACAATCGCATTCCGGTGCGTGTGATTAATATGCACTCTCCGGGGATCCTCAAGCGGGTCGTTGTCGGTGAGGACGTAGGAACGCTCATTTCCTGAACAATTCGTGATGGCATAGCAAGAGAACGGAGAGTCAGAAATGTTAGAAGGGATTTACAAGGAAACCAGAGACCGTATGACAAAAACAGTGGAGGCAGTCTCTCGCGATCTGGCAGCCGTACGAACCGGCAAAGCCTCTCCACATCTCCTTGATACCGTTAAGGTTGATGCCTACGGCTCAACAATGTTGCTTAACCAGGTGGCTTCAGTCTCCGCCCCGGAGCCAAGGTTGTTGGTGATTCAGGCGTTTGACAAGTCAACCGTCGGGGAGATTGTCAAAGGAATCCAGAGGGCGGATCTGGGTCTTAACCCCGCCGTCGAGGGTAACATTATCCGGCTGGCTATTCCACCACTCAATGAGGAACGCCGTATGGAACTTGTTAAACATTGCAAACATATTGCGGAAGAAGGGCGAGTGGCAATCCGGAATATCCGTCGTGATGCCAATGAGAGAATCAAGAAAGAGCGGAAAAACAAGAATATCTCTGAGGACCAGGAGGCCGACGGCCACGACGAAGTCCAGAAGATGACCGATGACTATGTTAAGGAAATCGACGATATAGTAGTAAGGAAAGAAAAGGAAGTAATGGAAGTGTAGGAACGGTGCAGGTGGTTGAAGTGAGCAGTGCTCGTGTCTTATCGGTACGAGCGCTTTTTTCTTACCTCCTGGCCAGGGGAGGTTCTACCCGGTCCGGCCCGGTTGGCTGACCGAATGCAGTAAGTCAGCCAGGGTAGGTACCATTGATATACTGCTTGAGATACCGATTCTCGATCTTGATGTCATCCATCTGTATTTTAGTGACGTCACCAATGGAGATCAGCCCCACCAGGCGTTTGTTCTCTACTATAGGTACATGCCGGATCCGGTTGTTGGTCATCACGCCGGCGATATAGCTGATTTCATCATCGACCACTCCGATAATCAAATCAGTCGTCATCAGGTCGCGAACTGTGGCCAGGCGGAAGTTGTCAGGATCTTCATAGACCCTTTTGAAAATATCCTTATCGCTGATGATACCAAGAAGGTTGCCGGATTCATCGACGACTGGCAGACAGCCAATCTGGTTGGTGATGAGCAGGTTCATGGCCTGTACCACACCAACTGAAGGAACGGTCGTAATGGTCTCGCGCTGCTTGCTCTCCAGGATTTCCTTGACCCGCATTCTATACCTCCTATAATAATCTTACTTGAATCCGAAGGCTCGGACGACTCCTGCCTTTCGTGGTCAGAAAGACCTTGAGGTGACCGAGTCGGATTCTTAACTTTAACCGAGGACTTATTTAGCCCTTTTTTTAATTTTACACGAACCGGTACGAAATGTCAATAGAAACCTCCCACCTCGTCAGATTGGTCCTGTGGTTGACGGTCATGGCAGCCGCTGTGATTGTTCTTGCGGACGATGAGGCAGATCCGGTGGTGGAGTATTACTGGGAGAAAGCACGGACAACGTTCGAAGCCAATAATCCTGCCACCGCGAACCTCCAATACACCCTCACGGCTAGAACGTATTACAAGCATATCAGCCGCCGTGGTAAAATGGTAAAGATTGACTCGGCTGTTGTGGACTATTACTGCACCGGGAATGAGGTTGATTCCCTTAAGATGGTCAGCGGTGATAACTCCAGATTCCCGAACCTCGACCTGACATTTACGAACATTCTGAATATGGCGTATCGGCACTATACATTTCCCAATGACACGGGAGGGATTGACCTGGCGCTTGGCTTTGATGCCGATTCGGGCAGTAACAATCCTGACGGGTTGATCATTATCGACCGTAACAGGTATCTGTTGCGTTGGCTCTATCTGTACTATCCGGCTAAACCCGGATACCGACGGTTCACGCGCTCGTTTCGCTTTACACAGGTTGACAGTTATGTTTTCCCGGATTCAATCTGGGAGGTGGCAACCAGACCGGGGATATTTACAGATGACAGTTACCGCCTTGAGACTGGGGTTACCGATATCAAAATCCGTACAGACAACCGACGTTCCAATTGACTGTAGATTGTAAGTTTTTCAAATCCCCGCAATCCGGACGCGGTACAGGCGAGACCATCATCGAATAGGCTTGCCAATCTGCCGGACTGTATGTAGTTTTAATTGATATGAATGACATGGATCAAGAACAGCAGCTTGGGAAGCTTGAAGCGCTTATCCGCCGCCGGCCTGAGCGTATTCCAACTCACATCGCCATTATCATGGACGGCAACGGTCGTTGGGCGGCGCTGAGGAACAAGCCCCGTACTTTCGGGCACGAGGCGGGAGTCAGGGCGG
>JAOZPL010000031.1 GCA_029932795.1 Candidatus Zixiibacteriota bacterium
GTACCGCCTCAATCCCAAAGGTAATCGCGTCGCCATCCACGTCAGCCTCATCGGTGCTATCGTGGCAGTTATCGGAGTCATCACTCTTCAACACAGACTACCTATCGGTCCGATTGTCCTCGGAATATCAGTCATACCTCTGCTAGGTCTGCTCCCTGCAAAACGCTCCCTGAAAAGGGCCGTTCCCGACGTGATCTTTGGCGTGATTGATACCGGCCTGCTCACCATTCCAGCCATCTGGGGTGGCCTCAGCTTCGGCGTTGCCGGAGCCATTGCCGGCGGAGTGATCGGCGATGCTCTCACGGACGGTATTGCCGGTTTCTTCGAGGGAGGCATTGCTAGGTGGCTGCGAAAGAAAGGTATTGACGAATCACGAGACCCCGTTACAACTGCTCTCGGCAAAATGGGTGGATGCCTTCTGGGCAGCGGTCTGGTTCTTACAGTAGCCTTATTTCTCGGTATCCGCGTGTACTACATGTAGGCTACCCGGCTGAACGATGGCACCTGATTTTATTTCGCTTTCAGCATCTGTCGCAAGACCATCTGCAAGATGCCGCCGTGGCGGTAGTAGTCTATCTCCACCCTCGTATCCAGGCGGACTATCACCGGGAAGTCTTCCTCACCGTCCTTGGAGAGGACCCGCACCTGCACTCTCTGCCGTGGCTTGAGGTTATTCGTAAGGCCTTCAATAGAGAACAGCTCGTCACCCTTCAAACCGAGTGATTCTCTCGTTTCACCCTCAGGAAGCTGCAAAGGGAGCACTCCCATCTGGACGAGATTTGATCTATGGATGCGTTCAAACGACTCCGCCAGCACCGCCTTGATGCCCAGTAACATCGTACCTTTGGCGGCCCAGTCACGCGAAGAGCCCATACCGTAGTCTTTACCGGCCAGCACGATCAACGGCGTCCTGTCCGCTCTGTACTTCATGGCCGCATCATATATTGACATCGTCTTGCCGGTTGGATGATAGACTGTAACGCCGCCTTCACTGCCCGGCACAAGCTGATTTCTCAGGCGAATGTTGGCAAAAGTTCCGCGTGTCATTACCCGATCGTTGCCGCGACGGGAGCCGTAGCTGTTGAAATCGGCAAACTGCACACCATGTTCCAGAAGGAACCGTCCGGCTGGGGAATCCGCCTTGATCACCCCGGCAGGCGAGATGTGATCGGTCGTGATCGAGTCCCCGACCATCACCAGCACGCGGGCATCACGAATCGACTCGATATCACCCGCTTCCGGAGGCATATCGACAAAGAAGGGTGGTTCCTGGATGTAGGTTGACTTGTCATCCCACGTGTACAGGTCTCCTTCCGCTCCCGCGATAGCGTTCCAGATCGGGTTACCGTCAAAGACCGAGGCGTACTTCTCGCGAAACAACTCCGGTGTCACGTACTTCTCAATAGCCTCCAGTACCTCCTGTTCGGTCGGCCAGATATCTTTGAGCAAAACCGGCTTGCCGTTGGCATCTTCACCCAGCGGTTCGCGGGTCAGGTCAATATCCACCGTCCCGGCCAGCGCATAGGCAACCACACGCGGCGGTGAGGCCAGATAGTTCACCCTCGTGTGAGGGCTGACACGACCCTCGAAGTTCCTGTTGCCGGATAACACTGCCGCAGCGACAATGTCACCCTCAGTAACAGCTTTCAGGACCGGTTCCGGAAGTGGGCCGGAGTTGCCGATACAGGTAGCGCAACCGAAACCGACGTTATGGAACCCAAGCTTTTTGAGACTGTCCATAAGACCGGCCCTTTCCAGATACTCGGTCACCACCCGGGAGCCAGGCGCAAGCGACGTTTTTACATACGGTTTCACACTCAGCCCGTGCGCCACCGCTTTTTTTGCCAGAAGCCCGGCCGCCATCAGCACAAACGGGTCGGAGGTGTTGGTGCAGGAAGTAATGGCCGCGATCACAACCGCTCCGTGACCTATCTCCGTCTCTTGTTCGGCATGAACAAGGGCCGTCTTGTTCCTCTCTGACGGTGATAACCCGAAACCACCCTCCTTGATCGGCGCGGATATCGCCCTGTTGAATTCGGACTTCATCATCGAAAGCTGAATCCTGTCCTGCGGGCGTTTCGGACCGGCCAGCGACGGCTGCACAGTAGATATGTCCAACTCAAGTATGTCAGTAAACTCCGGCGGCGAGGAACCCTTCTCGCGAAACAGCATCTGCTCCTTGGTGTAACGTTCGACCAGATCGATCTTATCATCTGTTCGACCGGTCATGCGAAGGTACGCGAGAGTGGATTCGTCAACCGGGAAAAAGCCCATCGTGGCGCCGTACTCAGGCGCCATGTTGGCGATCATCGCCTTGACCGGAAGCGACAACTCATCGAGAGCTTCACCGAAGTATTCAACAAACTTGCCGACCACACCTTTTTCACGCAACATCTGTGTCACAGTCAGCACCACATCCGTACCCGTAGCGCCCTCTGCCAGCCTGCCGGTCAGCTTAAAACCGATCACTTCGGGCATGAGCATATAGATTGGCTGGCCCAGCATGATCGCCTCGGCCTCAATACCACCCACACCCCACCCGACTACACTCAGGCCGTTTATCATTACGGTGTGGCTGTCAGTGCCGACCAGCGTATCCGGCATAGCCAGGTCGCCTGCAGTCGTAACCACCCTGGCGAGATATTCCAGATTGATCTGATGACAGATGCCGGTAGCCGGTGGAACAACACTGAAATTGTCAAATGCCCGCTGCCCCCAGTGGAGGAACTCGTACCGTTCCCGGTTCCGCTCGAATTCCTTTTCCATGTTCACCCGCAGAGCATCATCAGATGCATACATATCCACCTGCAACGAGTGATCGATAATCAAATCCACAGGCACCATCGGGTTGATTTTCTCTGGGTTTCCCCCCATCCGCTTCATCGCTGACCGCAGGGCTGCAAGGTCCACCACTGCCGGAACGCCGGTGAAATCCTGAAGCAGCACTCGCACCGGTTTGAAGGGAATCTCCTCCCGACCAGCATTGGTGGGGTCATACGCCGCGGCTCTTGTCACATCCTCCTCGGTGACCACGCGACCATCAACATTACGCAAGACAGACTCAAGGAGAACCTTGATAGAATAAGGGAGCCTTTCGACCTTGCCCATTTTGGACAGGCTATCGAGACGATAGAAACGATAGTTTCTACTCTTGGTTTTCAGCTTTGCCAGCGCTCCGAACGGATCCATAACCAACCTCCTGTGATAAAGCGACAACAACGAGGAAAGTGTGAAATCAGTATATACAAATACGTTCACCATTGCAAGCCCTCCAAGCTGATTTGGTGCATCTCCTTTTTCATTGCCTGACCGTAACAATTCCCTACCTTGTAACAGGTTAGCACTACGAGGCATACGACTAAGGGCAGAAGGACCGGAGGTGAATCAACCCCGTGTTTGTGAAGCAAATCACTAAAGATCGACTCCTGGTAGGTACGCCGGCCAAGGTTAACCTGTTCCTGGAGGTGTTGCGTCGGCGCGAAGACGGCTACCATGATATCAACTCCCTTTTCCAGGCGGTATCGCTGTTTGACCGGCTTGAGTTTTGTCTAGAATCAAGACGGGGTATTCAAATTGAGCTGAAGCAACCGGCTGATATCCCTCTCGATGACAGTAACCTCATCGCCAGGGCATTTCACTTGATGGAGGCGCAATTCAATCTGAAATCCGGACTTACTGTGCATCTGGAGAAGAACATCCCCATTGCGGCAGGGCTGGGCGGAGGTTCGGCAGACGCTGCGGCTACGATTCTGGCCTGTAATATCATCTTTGAGCTTGGCCTCAGCTACCCGGACATGAGGGCTATCTGCTTGGAAGTCGGCTCGGATCTGCCATTTTTCTTCAGCCGGGGCCAGACGGTGGTAACCGGCAGAGGCGAGGGCATCCATGAAACAGAGTATCCGAGGGATTACTGGCTGCTCCTGGTAACTCCAAGACTGGCAATCTCGACTGCCGAAAGCTACGCACGGCTCAAATTGGGCTTGACAAGTTGCAAATGCCCTTTTAAGATAAAAGGTTGCAAGAGCATCAACGAGTTCATAGCTGCTTTGCAGTTGAGCGGCAATGACTTTGAAAAAGTCCAGCTTCTGTCCTTTCCGGAACTGGCCAGGATAAGAGAGGGGCTTTTTGAATCCGGTGCGCTTTTGGCTCGAATGAGCGGCTCCGGCCCGACAATGTTCGGGATTTACATGGAACCGCCGGAAAGTGAACAGAATTATCTATTGCGTCAGGGAGATTGGCAGGTGAATGCTGTTCGGCCGATCTCTATGGGTGGTCAGTAGTATATGTTACGGGGAGGCAGCTGTGGACATCACCGAGATACGGATCAAGCTGCGTGACGAGGAGAAGCTTCGAGGATTCGCAAATGTGACATTTGATGATGCGTTTGTGGTCAGGGGGATGAAGATAATCAAAGGAAGTAATGGCTACTTCATTTCTATGCCGAGCCGCAAGCGCCCAAACGGGAAGTATCAGGACGTTGCCCACCCGGTGAGCAAAGAGATGCGCGGTACATTGGAAAAAACCGTCCTTGAGGCATACCGGCAAGCTCTCAAGAACCAGAACTCTGAATAAGGAAGTCAAAAAAAGGCCTATTGGGGCGTAGTCAAGCGGTAAGACACCAGCCTTTGGAGCTGGCATTCCCAGGTTCGAATCCTGGCGCCCCAGATATAGGGTCGATAGAATTTTCAGCCTGCTTCGCGACGGTAACACTACGACCGCCAGACTATTTTTGATTTGAAAGGATAAAAAAGCAAAGAATGATCGTGCGAAACCAAATCAAACTGGTAACGGGAAACTCCAATATCGGCCTGGCACAGAAAATAGCTGCCTATATCGGCATCGAACTGACCGACTGCGCAGTTAAGCGCTTTTCAGACGGTGAGGTCTTTGTTCAAATCAACGAGAACATTCGAGGTGCTGATCTGTTTATTATCCAGCCAACCAATGCCCCGGCGGAGAACCTGATGGAACTTCTGATGTTGATCGAGGCCTCACGGCGGGCATCGGCCATGCGCATCACCGCTGTCATGCCGTACTACGGATATGCTCGCCAGGATCGAAAGGACCGTCCACGGGTGCCGATTACCGCCAAGCTGGTGGCAAATCTTATCACCACCGCCGGCGCCGACCGGATAATAACCATGGATTTACACGCCAGCCAGATTCAAGGCTTCTTTGATCTCCCCCACGATCACCTTTACTCAGCGCCGATTTTCAACGAGCATTTCATAAAGAAACAGCTTGAAAACCTGGTCGTCGTATCTCCGGACGTGGGTTCTCTGAAACTTGCCCGTACAACCGCCTCCTCACTGCACGCCGACCTGGCCATTGTTGATAAGCGCCGGCCGAAAGCGAACCTTTCCGAGGTGATGAACCTCATCGGCGACGTCGAAGGTAAGAATATTCTTATCCGTGACGACATGATTGACACCGGCGGTTCTATGTGCCAGGCGGCTGAATACCTGAAAGAACGCGGCGCCCTCAGAATCAACGGCGCCTGCACCCACGGTGTCCTCTCCGGCAACGCCATCGAAAGAATCCAGAACTCGCCGATTCAGAGAATGGTAATATCTGACTCGATCGACCAGTCCAAACGGGAACTTCCGGACAAGTTTGAAATCCTCTCGTGCGCCAACCTGATAGGTGAGGCCATCAAGAGGATTTATGACGAAGAATCCGTTTCCTCACTGTTCGAGGAAAAGACCCACGACAACTGAACACAAACCCAGTGACTATTTCTTGGAGGATATGACACAGCCATGAAAGAGACTACGATAACCGCTAAGATGCGTCCCGATAGACGCAAAGGCCCCGCCCGCAGAACGCGACAAGAAGGGTATATACCCGGAGTGGTGTACGGCCCGGAAACCCAACCGTTCGGTGTAGCCATCGAGCAGCGGGAGTTTCACGCCGCCATGAAAGCGGTTGAGGGAACTTCCATTATCAATCTTGACGTGGAAGGCCAGAAGACCAAAGTCGTAATCCGGGAGATTCAACGTGATCCCATCACCAGCAACGTGATTCATCTCGATTTCCATGCTATCTCGATGAACAAACCGATTAATGTATCCGTACCGATCCGTTTCATCGGCACGCCGGTAGGCGTGAAAACCGATGGTGGTATCATGCAGGTAACCATGCGCGAACTCGCTGTCTCCTGCTTACCCGCTGATATTCCGGAGCATGTTGAGGTAGACGTTACTGATCTGCATATCGGGGACTCCGTTCATGTGCAGGACCTCTCAATTCCCGGCACGCGGATTGTCTCCGAACCGCAAAGAACAGTGGTTGTTATCGCAGCTCCGACAGTTATGAAGGTTGAAGTCACAGCAGAAGAAGAAGAAGCTGAAGCCGCCGAAGCTGCAGCAGCCGAAGAAGAAGCTCTTGCCGAAAGTGAAGCCGCTCAGTCTGAAGAGGAAGCTCCCAAAGAAAAGGAAAAGGAAAAAGAAATGTAGGCTGGTGTTTGCCTGCTTAGGGAATATACAGCCGCCCGTTACCGGGCGGCTTTTCTTTGGGCCGCTAACAAGGTATGGAAATACACGACTCGGTGAATGTCGATCAACGTTGCCCGTTCCCTGATGGAAACGGCTACATCATGTCATCCGGATCAACATCGACTACCACCTTTACGGTCGAGGGTATTCCAAAGCGCGCCTCTTCGGCATCCCACGCCGTCAACATCCGAACGAATCTGACTGTCTGTCTCGTCTTGACCAGTAGGTGCCGCCGATACTGTCGTCGCAGGAAATAGAGAGGGCATGGAGCCGGACCAAGCAGCTTCACCGACAACCCGACCTGTTTCGCCTTCTCTTCGAGTTTGTCACAGAACAGAAGCGCTGCCTGTTCAACGTCTTTTTCGTTGGCGCCTGACAGCGTGAAGTTCACCAGCCGACAAAAGGGCGGGTAAAAACCGCCCCGGCGTAACTCAATCTCCCGCTCGAAAAAGGATACGTAGTCCTGAGCGGCAGCGGCTGCAATCACTTCCGAATCAGGATAATACGTTTGAACCAGAACCTCCCCTCCCCTGTGCAAACGACCTGATCGACCGGCTACCTGCAGGAGCCTTGCAAACGTCTTTTCCGAGGCCCGGAAATCGGGCAGGTCCAAACCGTGATCGGCCGACAGCACGCCCACCAGCGAGACGCCGGGCAGGTCAAGTCCCTTGGTAACCATCTGCGTCCCCAATAGCAGATCATAGCGGCCGGAAGCAAAATCAGCCAGAATACGGTGTGCGTTCTTGCGTCCGGAAGCGGTGTCGGAATCAAAGCGGATTGCCGAGGCTTCACCGAACAGACGGGGAATCCCTTCCTCAACCTTCTGGGTTCCGACGCCGGGGTAGAGGAAACGGTTGCCCCTGCAGTTCTCGCACTGCACGTAGTCAAAACGCAAAAAACCACAATAATGACAGGACAGCTTACGGCCCACTTTGTGATAAGTCAGACTCACCTGACAACGGGGACACTTGGGCAGGTGCCCGCATTCTGCACACTTGAGTTGTGGCGAATACCCCCGCCGATTCAGGTACAGGATTACCTGTTCCCCTTTCTGCAGGCGGTCATCAATCGCCTTCTTCAGAGGATAGGAGAAGTGTGGCAAATCACCTCTAATCTGATTTCGGCGCATGTCAACTACTTCCACTTCCGGCAGTGTGGCTGCGCCGGGTCGTCCGGTCAGAGTCAACAACCGGTATTTTCCCGTCCTCGCACTGTGGTACGATTCCATCGACGGCGACGCCGACCCCAGCACTACCGGTACATCGTTCAGCTTGGCGCGCATTACAGCGGCATCCCGACCATGAAATCTGGGGACAGGTTCATCCTGTTTGTAGGAGCCGTCATGCTCCTCGTCAACGATTATCAACCCCAGGTTCTCAAGGGGTGCGAAAACCGCAGACCTCGGCCCGACAACAACACGGTACCGTCCCTGACGGATTCCACGCCAGCTCTCCAGTCGCTCCCGTTCCGTCATGGCTGAATGGATGATTGTCACCTCAGAACCAAAAAAACCTCGAAAATAGGCAAGGAGAGCACCGCTCAGTGATATTTCCGGCGTCAGCACAAGAACAGTCCGGCCACACGTCAATACTTCCCGAGCCACGTGGCAATACACCAGAGTCTTCCCCGAGCCTGTGACACCATGAAGGAGAAAAGGTTGAAAACCGCCGTCAAGGCAACCAACGACAGTCCGCACCACAGACTGCTGCTCTTCATTCAGCTTCAACCCGGCAACACCGTTCCTTGGAGCGATGAAATCCAGGATGCGGTCCTGCCGGGTATGATAGACAGGGACCAGAAGATCGTGCCTCGCAGCGATCCGGATATGGTAATCACTCCAACCAGAGGCTCGCAGTTCCGTTCTGGTTTTTGTCCCCTCAAACAGCTTCGGCCTGAATCGTCGACGGCTAAAGAAACCAGACCAGGACTCAGTATTGACAGCCCGGTAGCCTGCCACTGGCTGCGAGACCACCGCCACGGGAGAACCGTATTCCTCGATTATGACGGACTGCCTGACAAGCTTCGCGAGAAGATGCGGCGTTGATGCTCGGATTCTCCGAATTACCTCACGGCTGAGTGGTTTTCCAGGCCTGACCAACGGGAGAACCGAGTCCGGAAGACCATCCGGCATCTCGGAGCTCCACCTGTATTGAACTGCTCGCTGTGACCTGAACGCAGCCGGTAAAGCCGCAGCGAAGCAGTCAGCCGGATTGGCAAAGTAGTAATCAGCCATCCAGCAGCACAACCTGAAGAGATCAGGCGGGAAAAGGCTCATTTCGTCGAGAACCTTTAAGACCGCTTTGGTCTCGATCCCGGCCGGCTTCTCTGCTTTACCCAGACAGAAACCGACCTTTCTGGAACGACCAAACGGCACCAGCAGACGCTGGCCCGGATGAACTTCTCCGATTACATCCGAGACGTGATAGGTAAAGGTTCTTCGAAGCGGGCCGGCAATTGCTACCTTGATAAACGTCTGTTTGATCGTCATGCGGACACAGGAAAAAAGGCTGACCCCAAGGTCAGCCTTGCCTGCAAGTAGATTTCGTTACTTGAGAGACTGCAACTTCTTCTCAATCTCTTTCCGTTTTTCAGGTTGACGGGTCTCAAAATAAAGGTCTTTGAGATGCTCAAGAACCTGCCGGTTATCCGGCTCCAGCTCAATCACTTTCTCGTATGCTGCGGTGGCCTCTTTGAACTGCTGCAGGTTAAGGTGACAATCGCCTAAGGATGTCCAGTTGTCGGCATTATCAGGTTGCAACTCTGTTAGACGCGCAAATCCCGTAATGGCATCACCAAAATTGCTCCGGATATAACAGACAATGGCATACTCCTCGGCATATTCAGTGTTGTCCGGCTCCAGCTCAAAGGCATGCTTAAAGTAGACCAGAGCCGAATCGAACTGCGCATTCTGTTCTTCTCGCCAGTGCTTTACCCCCTCCTTGTCATCCAGCGACTGATAATGAGACGCTGAATCGGAAGCAAAACGAGCCATCTGATTGTGAAAACGCCCGATAGAGGCCATGGCCTTGGTGTTATTCGGATCGATCTGAAGGATGCGCTGGAAAATCGCGCTGGCCGAGTCATACTGTTTGCAGTTGTTGTAACAGATACTCAGGTTATTCAACTCCACCAGGAGTTGCTTCTGATTCTCCGGCGTCAACGGCACACTGTCAACGTACTCACGGAAAAAGGGAATCGCATCGCAATAGGCATTCATCCGGATATAGTTGTATGCGATTTGAAGAAGTAACATGCTTCGATCGGCTGACTTCTCCAGAGCACGAACCAGCCACTCGTTGGATGTTGCATATTCCCCCTTTTTCTCAAAAACCGTTGCCAAGCCGACATATGGCTGTGGGGCTGTGGAGTCAACCATGATTGCCATAGCCATATTATCCTTGCACGAGTCGATGAGAGATTCAAGCCTCCTCTCGTAATACGCCAGAGCGCTGGAGTCAGTCTCTTTCTTCATGTCCTCCGACACCTCGGTGATCTCATTGACCTGTTCGACACCGTAATTGTAAAACTCCCGCCAGTACTTTACCAAGGTAGAATCGGCCTTCTTTATATGCTTGTTGCAATCCTTCCGGTTCTTCTTCTTGAGCTCCTTGTTTTCGCAGCACATGTGCAGGGAATCGATGTAGGCCACCATCCGCTCGACATACTTCGTCTTAACCTTGAGGTCAGCCGTTCTTTCGATATAGTCGACCATGATCTGGCTCATCCAGTATAGCCCTTCAGCGTATGGCCCGTAGTACATGAACAGAGTATCGAGCAGAGCTATGGCGTTCTGATACCTCTCCAGGTCACCGGAGATAATTTCGATTTTCGCAGCAGTGATATACGCCTTGTCCGGTTTTTTGACAGCTTCCACTGACCCGTAAACGAGCATAACGATCAGCGCTATCAACAACAATTTTCCAAGAATCCTCAAGGTAACCTCCTAAAGACTGCAACTATCCGTCCACGTTTCGTAGAATCTACAAGCTATGTTTCCATCTGTCAACCATCATTAAAACCTATCTGCTGGTGAAACGAACTTTCAGTTTAACGATGGCTGTATCGTCGGCTGCTACCGGGACCTGCAAAACGACCGTGTTGGCGTCTTTCTTGGTATAGTCGTAATTACACTCTATGATTTCCCAGAACCCGTACAGCTTTTTTTCAACCGCGATTGTGATATCCTCATCTTTATGGTTGCGCAGTTCGATAGCCCACTCACGCTCGTCAACTCGCGAGGAAATGCGAACCTGGTCAACCAGTTTTTCCTCAACGGCAATGTCAAAGGCATATCCGACCGTGACCTTCAGTTCCTCATCCTTGGGCGTGTGCCTGATTCGGTCTTCGCCCAGGAGGATCATGGCACCATCCTCATCAGCTTTGAACATCCTTACTCGGCCGGCGGGAAGCGGCATACCCAGCCCGGCTTCCTTGGCATTTGTGAATTTTACCGCCACCTTTACCTGGCGCGGGTTCTGATCCGGTTGATATAGATATATTTTCTCAACTGGCGTTTCCGCTGGTTCAAACAGGGATATCTGCTTTATTTCCCTATCTGCCACGGTTGCCCTGCGCGGCAAAGTATACATGTGATACTCGAAAAAGGCCTTTTCTTCGAAACCAGCCCCGGACAGCGTCTCTGCAGCAGCCATTCCTTTTAGCATAACATCTCTAGCCGCAGGTGGCCGCACCCGGCTAATATCCCCGGCAATCAGCCGCAGGGTGGCGTCTTTATATGTTTTGCCGGAGGTATTGTTGATGGAGGACCAACCGGTCAGATCAAGTCTGGTATCGTCAGTGTTCAGAACCCCCACGTACTCAGCCGACCAGCTCAGGCCCGAAGTCTGATAGCCAACCTTGCATTCCAGCGGCCCGGAGAAATCAGAACGATAGAGCCAGAATAGCGTCGGACGGGTAATCAAACCTTCCGGCAATAGAGGAAAGTTGACCTCGGTGATGTTCTCCAGCGATACGATCTTCACTCGCCCCGATTCATCCTGAAGCGTGACAGCCCTCCCACCGTGGGCCAGCAGCTTCCCGCCATACAGCCGACCTTCTTTATCAAT
>JAOZPL010000305.1:0-549 GCA_029932795.1 Candidatus Zixiibacteriota bacterium
TGGGACATCTGTTGGAACTTAAAAAACACTGAGGAAGATATGATGTATAGCACTTACGAAGGTAAGCTGGATGCAACCGGTCTGAGAGTCGGGCTGGTGGTTACGCGTTTCAATGATCTCCTGACCGACAAGCTGTTGGAGGGAGCGGTTGACTGTCTTATCCGCCACGGCGCGGATGAAAAAAACATCTCCGTAGCCCGGGTCCCGGGCGCTTTTGAACTTCCATACGCCGCGGCTCGGATGGTAAAAACGGGTAAGTATGATACCATTATCTGTCTGGGGGCGGTCATCCGTGGAGATACGCCGCATTTTGATTACATTGCGAGCGAAGCCTCAAAAGGGATTGCCCGGCTCGCCCTCGATTCCGGCATTCCGGTTATGTTTGGGCTTGTCACGGCCGACACCCTGGATCAGGCAATTGAACGGGCCGGCACCAAGGCCGGAAACAAGGGCTGGGATGCTGCTCTGGCGGCGATTGAGATGGTCAATCTCTATCGTTCGATGGAGTAGAAGATGACCGGATCTCCTCGCAGGCGTGCCCGGGAGCTG
>JAOZPL010000305.1:559-3008 GCA_029932795.1 Candidatus Zixiibacteriota bacterium
ACGACGCCGAGGAGATTAAAGAGTCGATCATCACCGATGATTCCCTTGGCCTGCGAACACTCCAGTTTGCACGCACTTTGTTTTCCCTGGTCGGCAAGAATCGAGACTGGGCGGACGAAGTTATTTCTTCACTTGTGGAAAACTGGGATATAGAGAGAATAGCAAGGGTAGACCGCAATATCCTTCGCATGGCCCTGGTGGAACTCAAAGAGATGCCGGATGTACCAGTCAAAGTGGTATTGAATGAAGCAATTGAACTGGCGAAGAAGTATTCCACCGAGGAGTCATCGGCTTTTGTCAACGGTATTCTTGACGGATTCGTCAAGAAAACACCCGGATGATCGATAGTTGGATATGCTGGCATTGTTCTCTCGCCTTCGCCTCCGCGTGGTGTGTCAAAACAGGCTGGACAGTGATTTGAAAACCCCTATATTATAAGGCCTTAGATGGGTTTTTATGGCTAAGAACTGAAAGGTGCGGCAAGTGGGGCCGATTGCCGTGTTCTGTAACTGAGCGTGATCCAAAGGCTGGACAGAACTAACACTATCATAGCAGCCTGTGTCTGGCTGTCGATATTGGTCGTTTACCTCCTGACTAAAGCCCCTACACTTTCATTATGGGACTGCGGTGAATTCATCGCTGTCAGCAAGATATTGGGGATTCCCCACCCACCCGGCACGCCCTTTTATGTTCTGGTCGGGCGGATATTTTCTATTATACCACTGTTCACTGATGTCTCAGCGCGCGTAAACCTGGTCTCATCGCTCGGCGCCTCATTAGCCGCTCTGTTCGGCTATCTCAGCGGCGTGCGAATTCTTCGTCCCTGGCTGGGTCGCGACGGTACCACCTACAGCAAGATACTTATGTATGCCGGGTCAGCCTGCGGTGCTTTCTTTCTGGCTTTCGGACGAACCGAATGGTCGAATGCGGTCGAGGCGGAAGTATACGGCATGTCGATGATGCTATTGATGGCAATCACGTGGCTTTCACTGATTTACTTCGAGAAGAGGGGGACACCGGCCGCGGAGCGAATACTGCTGGCCATCGTCTATCTCGCCTTTCTTGGAATTGGTGTTCACATGACCACCTTTCTGATTCTGCCGGTATGTGCCCTCCTGTTCATATTCAAGAAGGAGGCACCGATCCGATACTGGTTTGCCGTGGCTGCCCTGATCGTCGTGGAGCTTTATCTGGTGTTTGCCCTCTCATCCCGGCCCGGTGAGATTCCATTCTATGTCCCGATTGTGATCTGCTTTGTCTTCTACCTCTTCTATATGCTGTCTTATGACAAGATACCGCGGCAGTTGTTGCTGGTCGGCCTGGGATTTGTACTTTCGAGTCTGCCTTTACTGGGGTTATTGCGTCCTTCGCTGATGGGGACCCTCTCTCTCATTGGCAGCGTCTGTTTTGTCGGGCTGTTCCTGTACGCAGTTTACATGCTGGTTCAATACATATCGGGGCGGAGATTGGGGGAGGAAGTTACCCGCCGGTCGCTGGAGGCGGCGTTGTTCGTTTTTACGGCCGGATTCATGACACTGATCCTGCTGATTGATCTGAAAGGCTACGGCAGCTTTCTTGTTCTCTCGTCGGCTCTGGTTGTTGTAGTGGCACTGCTCGCCTGGCGATACATCAATCTGCCGGTTCTCCTGTCGCTGGCCGGAGTTTCTCTGGTAATAGTTAGTATGGAGGCGTTCATTTACGGTATACTGTTTGCACTCATTTCAGCCCTTGTGCTTGGACTTATTCTCAGGCATGAGGGATGGAAAACGGCGCTTCTTGTAGCACTTGTAGCGGTGCTTGGCTTCTCTGTTCATCTGTTTATTCCCATTCGTTCAGCTCAGCACCCTTATATCAATGAAAACAACCCCTCGGCAAGCCTCAGAGCAACCGTCAATTTCCTGGAGCGCAAGCAGTATGGCTCCCAGTCGATGGTTGAGAGAATGTTCAAACGTCGCGCCGAGTGGAGCAGCCAGTTTGGTGTCTTCCGACGAATGGGCTTCTGGAACTTCTTCAGCGAGCAGTATGGCATTACCGGAAGGCAGTTTTTTGTGCTTTTTATCCTGGGTCTGTTTGGTTTCTGGGAGGTCTGCCGCCGCCGGTCGGAGATCGGTGTGTTCATGGTGATACTCCTGTTTATATGCACTGTCGGGCTGGTGTTATACATGAATTTTGCCGATGGTCTGCGACAGGACCCGATCACAGGTCGTGACTACTGCGAAGTCCGCGACCGTGATTATTTCTTTACGCCGGGATTTATGCTGTTCGGTCTGGCGATCGGTTTGGGCATGAGTGCGCTGGTGCAGTTTATCAGAGAATCAACCGGCCAGTTGGGACCGGGTGTGCGCAAGGTCATTCTTGCGTCCTGCCTTGTGGTCTTCCTGACACCGACCCTGGCGCTGACCCATAACTGGCACGTGTGTGATCGGTCCGAAAACTACATCCCGTACGG
>JAOZPL010000306.1 GCA_029932795.1 Candidatus Zixiibacteriota bacterium
CCGCTCTTTCTAGCCGGTTCAGAAGCTGTTTTCTACATACGTCTGACCAATCCGACTGCAAACGTGTATAATATCAGTAACGGATTTCGCGTTTATTCACCGGACGGCGCCACCTGGGAGGACCTTACGGCCGACACGCTTGGGTTTCCAGAGGGCACGTTCTCGCAGTTTTTTATCAACTATTTCAGTTGTGATGGCGTGGGGGCCGACTCGGTCAACTTTGGTGGTTACGGTACTTCTGCCGGTCAGGGGTTGCCACCTGGCTACGATGAGGTTGCCTACACTATTTCATTAGTCACGAAAGTCGAAGATCACGGCAAAACCATTTGTCTAGATTCTTCGTTCACCCTGCCCGGCGGCACCTGGAAATGGTCCGGTATAGGCGTACCGGTAGTGTATCCTTCGTGGGACGGCCCCCACTGTTTCCGGGTCGATCGCTGTGCCACTGATACGGTGGATAACGATAACGACGGCATCCCCGATGCCTGCGACAACTGCCCTAGTATGTACAACCCGGACCAGGCGGATAATGACGACGACAGCCTGGGAAACGCCTGTGATAACTGCCCGGACAATTACAATCCGAACCAGGAAGACACCGACAGTGATGGCCTTGGTGACCCCTGTGATGCTTGCACCGACACCGATAACGATGGCTATGGCGACCCCGGCTTCCCGGCCAACACCTGCCAGCAGGATAACTGTCCCCACATCTACAACCCATCGCAGGCTGATACTGACAATGATGGTTTCGGCAACCCATGCGACAACTGCCCCGATGATTACAATCCAAACCAGGAGGATGCTGACTCCGACGGCATTGGTGATGTCTGCGACAACTGTCCGGACAACCATAACCCCAGCCAGTCGGACACAGATACCGATGGCCTCGGTGATGCCTGCGACAATTGCCCCGATGATTTCAATCCAGATCAGGAGGATGGCGAATCGGACGGGGTTGGTGATCTCTGCGATAACTGTCCAGCCGACTACAACCCCAACCAAACGGATGCCGATGGTGACGAATTCGGTGACGCCTGCGACGAGTGCACAGATACCGATGGTGACGGCTTCGGCAATCCGGGCTATGCAGCCAATACCTGCCCTGAGGATAACTGCCCGACAGACTATAATCCCGATCAGGTCGATACCGACAGCGACCTGGTAGGTGATCTATGCGACAACTGTCCGGACAGCGCCAACACCAACCAGACTGATCGGGATAACGATGGCGTCGGCGATATCTGTGACAATTGCCCTGATGACTACAACCCGGATCAGGCTGATAGCGACGGTGACGGTATTGGCGATGTTTGTGCCAGTTGCTGTGAGGACATGACTGGAAATGCGGATGGTGACCCGGATGACCTGGCCGACATAGGTGACGTTACCTATCTTATTTGCTATCTGTTCCTGGACTGCACAGCGCCTGAGTGCTGGGAAGAAGGCGACGTCAACAGTGACGGTCAGATCGACATTGCTGACCTGACCTACTTGATTGCTTACCTCTTTGTAAATTACGCACCCCCGATGCCCTGTGGCGCGACGTACAACCCGCACCTGATTATGCTTGAACACGTCGAGGGTTCGTTGGGCAACAAACTTGCGACCGGCACACCAATCACATTCCACCTGCGCTTCGCTAATGCATCGGAGGATACCATCATGGCTTATAGCAATTGCTTTCAGGTGTACTCACCTGATGGAGCTCAGTGGGGAACATCAGTCGGCGACACCCTGATTGAGGGCTGGACTCCGATGTTTGACCTTCTCAATCTTATTGGTTATTACAGTGTGACCGGCAGCGATGCCGACTCGGTGATGCTGGTCGCTGTGGCATGGTTTAAGTCTGACTCGGCAACGGGCCTGATACCCGGTTTCGATGACGTGCCGTATTCTATTACAATCGGTCCGATTCTGCCGGAGTCCCACGGGAAGACAATATGCTTTGATTCCTGTTCTGTGCTTCAGGGGGGCGAATGGCGCTGGGCCGCCAGATACGAAACTTTTTACCCCCGCTGGATCGGGCAGCGATGCTTTCAGGTTGACTCAACTTTGAGTCTCCCCCCTCCGGCACCAATGGAGCACAGACAGAGCTACAAGGATGTTACAGTCGGCTATTAGTCGTAGCCCGTGTTCCGACCCCAGGCGGAAGGGAGAAGGGAATAATCCCCGATACATTCTAAAGAGAGACAATGTCGGCCATCCCGCCGTTGATGGGGTGGCTGTTCCTTATTCGATCTCCACAGCAGTTGTCGGGACCCTGTGCTCCTGACAATCGTCCATATAAGCATGAAGATGTCGGGTTTCTCATTCCGTCCGCCTATGGCGGACTCTATTTGGAACGCCGATCTACTTCCCCAGCACAGTCCGCAAGCCTCTTTCGAGATCAGGGTGCAGAAAATGGTAACCTGACTCCTGCAGTTTCTTTGGCAGTACGCGTGTGCTTGACAGAAGTAGCTCCTCGCCCATCTCACCCGCAGCCAAGCGTAGGGCAAAACCCGGTACGCTGAAAAGTGTCGGGCGACTGAGTATTTTACCGAGTGTCTTTGTGAACTCTGTGTTTATCACCGGCTTAGGCCCGACCGCGTTGACCGGCCCGGAAAGACTTTCATATTCGATGACATGTTTGATCACACCGACCAGGTCATCAAGCGTTATCCAGCTCATGTACTGTTGGCCGGAGCCGAACCTGCCGCCCAGACCACGTTTGAATGTCGGCAGCATCTTAGCCAGCGCACCCCCGTCTCTGGAGAGAACAACGCCTATACGCAGCCTGACAACACGGATGGTTGTTTCCTCCAGCGACTGTGAGGCCGCTTCCCATTCGCGAACGAGATCAGCCAGGAAACCCTGACCGGGGGAGCTATTTTCGTCCAACTCCTTGCCTCCCCGATCACCATAGTAGCCGATTGCCGATGCGAAGACCGCAACTTTGGGTGGTTTCTCGAGGCTTTTCAGGCGGCTGCACAGCAGAGATGTGCCGCGAATGCGGCTATCGCGG
>JAOZPL010000307.1 GCA_029932795.1 Candidatus Zixiibacteriota bacterium
CATATTCCGTTAAGTGTGTCCCCCGGACTGACGGAGAATTGAAAATGATCAGGCACTGCCTTCACCACCGGTCCAGGGGGGTGCACTGTCAGAGCAACAGGCACCGCCACCGGCGGAAACATGGTCGTGTCACCCTCCGGGACAATGAAAATAGTATCAGCATAGGTACCCGGAGCGGGTAAGGAATCACCGACAGCTAGAGTAAGCGTTGTCGGCGTCATCAGCAGGGGCCCCCATGTCCCGTAGATCTGTAACCATGGCTCGTGATTGTAGAACGCGCAGGGGATACTGGCACCATGGGTCTCATAAACATAAAGCGAATCGAACCTGACCTCACCCGGCATCAGCTGAAAGTGGAAGGAAGATGGCTGCGTCGCAACAACATATCCTCCGCCACCCACCGTCAGCTTAACCGGAATCAGAACGGGTGAATTGGATGGCTGTTCTCCCGTTTCGACAACAATGGTGTCGTAGTAGATCCCTGCCGGCAAGGTATCCTCGTGGACCGTGAATGGAACAGAGTCCGGCGTGACCAAATTGAATACCGGTGGTAGTGTTAACCAGAGGCTGTGGTTGGAAAACCAGAATATGACGTTCTGCCCATGCGCCTCCCAGACGTGGAAAACAGTGTCTATGATGAGACCACCGGGTGGCATGGTCAAATCAAAGGAAGTCGGATAAACCACTAGTTCCGTCGCACTATCTCCTTCCACCGTCAGGATAACCGGCACGGCAACCGGCGGGAATGGTGCGACTACAGCCGCGTCGGTATCAGGAAAAATAAAGATCGTGTCCACGTATGTGCCCGGAAGTAGCGAATCAGAATCCACAATTATCGGTAGTATTTTTGGCACTGGATTCACCGTCGGTCCAAGGGGGTCCACAGCCAGCCAGTCGCTGCCGTTGAAATGGATAAACGAAGTGAACTGATTGTTTATCTCGTATACATAAAGTGAATCATACTGAATTTCACCCGGTGCCAGCCAGAAGTGGAACGAAGCAGGCTGCGTAGCGACAGTGCAATCGCCGCCCTCAACTGTCAGCGTAACCGGAAGCAGCAGAGGGGAGTTGGAAGCTTCGGATGCCCAGATGATGATGGTATCGGTATATGTTCCCGGGGCAAGCGTGTCGGTCAGGATGCTAACAAAAAGAAGCCTTGGGGTATATAGCGGGCTGGCCGACATCGTGTCCAGATCCAGCCAGTAACTGGAGTTGTATGTCCAGAAATTGATCGATCGACCGCCAACCTCATAGACATACAGACTCTCACTAACCACCGAATCGCCCTGATTCAATGTGAACTCAAAAGAACCGGGAATCACTGCCAGGGCAGTGTCCAACCCGTCGGCACCTGTGGCCGACTGAGCCAGGGCTGATGTTGTGGGGACGAGAAGCGTTGAGGCAACAAAGGCATACACCAACGCCAGCTTCAGGGGTTTGACAGGGAAGCGCATTTTACCTCCTCCATTAGGGTTACGGTAATGACGACAAACCCTTAGCTTTTGCGCAGTATATTTCCGCCCTTTATATGTGCCGCTGACTGGCCTTGATATTCGCCGGTTAGTGGTCTTTGAAGATTTCCAATATTTAATATACCCCTCCCGCCCCCTGCTGTCAAGGATAAAAGCTATCTACCCACCGTTTAACAACTTCGCAGCCGGTTTCGGGACCATCATCGCTCCGCGTACCCTTTCAAAGTCATCCTTGAGATATCAAACACGAAAGCTGATATCCCCTCGTATTCAGTGGCCCTGTTAAAAATGTCTATCTTTTCGATCAGGTCGTCCACCCTTTCATCTTCGATCGGAAACTGTACGGCACCATTATGCCCCGGCCAGACGCCTGTTCCCATCCGCGGACGATACCCGGCTGACTGCCCCTTGATTTCGTCCCAGCGGACATAGTTCTCAATCTTCTCAGATTTCAATATCTCCATGACCTCTTCGGTCTTGCCTTCAAAAAAAGACATAAAAACCATCTTCATGCTTGCGCTTCCTTGGTATGATTGTTCCTTCGGCTCTCAAAAACGGAATAGATAACTGGAACCAGAACCAGGGTCACAATTGTTGATACCAGCATCCCGCCTATGACCGTTATCCCCAGAGGCCGCCACATTTGGGCTCCTTCGTTTCTGCTGAGTGCCATCGGAAGCATCCCCAACATAGTCGTCAGAGCGGTCATCAGTACAGGTCGTAATCGATGCTTTCCTCCAAGGGTAATTGCTTTCATCATGTCCAGTCCGCGCTTTCTCAGGATGTTGGTATAGTCGATAAGCACAATTGCATTCTTGACGACCAGACCGACCAGGATGATAAGCCCGATAAAGGACATTAAGCTCAAGGTGGTTTGGGTGATAAAGAAAGCCCAGATAACACCCACAAAAGCAAACGGGATCGAAAACATGATTATGAATGGATCACGTAACGACTCAAACTGCGATGCCATAACCATGTAGACAAGCAGCAGGCTTAATAGCAAGAGAAAAAACAGGTCTCTGAAGTTCTCTCTTTGTTCTTTGACAGAACCACCAAATGACACATTGATTCCTTCCGGTATCTCCAGTTTATCTATCTCTCTCTCGATGTCGGCGGCAACATCCCCCAAAGGACGCTTGTACAGGTCAGCGCCGACCTTCACTATTCTTTCCCGATCCATACGCTCTATTTCAGTAGGAGCCATCGCCTGCTCTATCGTGGCGAGATTACCCAGCCGAACCGTTGAACCCGTCCGGGTAGTAATGATCATATTTGTCAGGTCTTCGATCGAATTGCGCTTATCTCCTTTGGCTCTGACGAATATTTCATATTCATCGCCGCCTTCGCGGTACTTGGTAGCCTCGGTCCCATAAACCTGTGTTCTCAGGGCAAGGGCAATATCTGTTACGTTTACCCCAAGTAGAGCAGCCTTTTCCCGATTGATATTTACCAGAAACTCCGGCCTGCCTAGAGGTCTGGAGATCTTGGCATCTCTCGCGCCGGGGGTATTCTCCACAA
>JAOZPL010000308.1 GCA_029932795.1 Candidatus Zixiibacteriota bacterium
CAGCCATGCAGGTGTCGTGATGTGGGGATATAATGTCACCAGAATCTGATAAGGTCTGTTTTATTATTATGCCCTTTGGTGATGAAAACACACATGAGCGGGCAGATTACGATGACACCTATGAGGACATAATTCGTAAGGCGGTTATGAAGGCGGATCAGGATCTCGTGTGCAAGAGAGCCGACGATGTAACCAGATCGGGCTCAATTCCCAGGGATATTTTCAGAGACTTGCACGCCTCACGGTTCGTGATCGCAGACTTGACGGAGTTGAACCCAAACGTGATGTATGAACTCGGAATTAGGCACGCCCTGAAGCACAGGACAATCCTGATGGCACGCAGGGGCACAAAGCTTCCGTTTGATCTGGACAAGGAAAGAACGATCTTTTATTCAAAGAATACTGGTAAGGATCGCGAAGAGGTTGTAAGCAAAATATGTCGTTACCTACAGGAGATGAGCCCGGATACTGAGCTGGATGACTCGCCAGTGCTTCGGGCGATCGGAGAGGATAGCGATATTCCCGATGGACGTCCAGCGGCCTTGGAGAATCACTTGAAACGCAAGGAGTATCGGGAATCAATTGGGAAACAACGTTTTGCTAAGAGACTCTGTAACTTGCTCGCCGTGATGGACTGGGAGACTTTCGACCGTGTCGCGGTTCCCAAGTTCTTTAAAGCTTTTGTGCGTAAGGGTAATGAGCAACAGGCGGTCTTGTATCTTGTAATGAAGCAGTACGAGCCAAACGAACCCATCGAGGACTACTTAAGTCTGTACGCACAGTATGTGATCAACTTGCGCCAAACAACATTTGAAACATCCAAACAGTTCTTGGAGAAGCAGATAACACCTCTTCGTGTTGGGATTAGCATTCTGGACGTGGGGAGATTGGTGTTTGTTTTACCGTATCATGGAACAGTGATTGAAGAGGAAAAGAACAGAATAGCCAAGAATCTGTCGTATCACTTTGAGCGAAATAAGTCTATTGAAAACCCAATTCTCCCGTTTTCTTTAAATAGGCTGCAGTCCTTTTCTGTGGATAAAGGCACGGTGGAATTCGCAATCTGGGACATTGACACTCTTGGGTTATTAGAGAAAGAATATCATCTCACTATTGGTGATTAGCAGAGCGGTACAGAAACAATGACAAAAAAAATCAGAGTACTACTGGCCAAGCCGGGTCTTGACGGACATGATCGCGGGATCAAAGTGATCGCCTCGGCCTTTCGTGACGCCGGAATGGAAGTGATCTATTCCGGACTGCGGCAGACCCCGCAGATGATTGTCGAGGCGGCTATACAGGAGGATGTCGACGCTATCGGGGTGTCGATTCTTTCCGGGGCGCACATGACGCTGTTCCCGGCCATTCTCGACGAAATGAAAAAACGGGGCGCGGATGATATCCTCCTGTTTGGCGGCGGTATCATCCCCGATGACGACAAGGCGGAACTTGAAAAGATGGGTGTGGCCAGGCTGTTCACACCGGGGGCCCCGACCGAGGAAGCGGTGGAGTTTCTCCGCCGGAAGGTCGTCGAAAAGTCGTCTGACGAAAAGATCATGTGAATGCATAACGAATAAAGTCTAACTATACGTGTCTTGTTGGAGGGACCATGCCTTACAATGTTGATCCAAAGCAGCAGGCTGTCAGGGACGAAGTAAAAGCTTTCGCGGAGAAGGAAATCCACCCGGTATCGGAGAAATGGGACCGCATGGGGGAGCCGAGAGAGTTTCCCCGCGAACTGTACCGCAAAATCGGTGACGCCGGGTTTATCGGCTATTGCATGCCCAGGGAGTACGGTGGCCAGGGGAAAAGCCACCTTGAATATATCACGCTGATCGAAGAGCTATGCTATCATGATGCGGGGATTGGTCTGATGTGTGCGGTCGCTGAGCTGGCTACTTTCCCGATTCTGCATTTTGGAAACGACGAGCAGAAGAAGAAATATATCCCGGACTGTGCCTCCGGCAAACGCATTCCTGCTTTTGTCCTGACCGAACCTAATGCTGGCTCCGATGCCGCCAACCAGCAAACGGAGGCGGTGGCGAATGATTCCGGATTTGTGATCAACGGCGAGAAGATTTTTATCATGCATGGTGACGTGGCTGACCTGGCTGTGCTTTTCTGCAAGGTGGCGGACAAACCGAAAATGTCGGCGATTATTGTGGAGCCGGAGGGTCAGTCCGGATGGGAAGCCCGCACCCTGAAGAACAAGATGGGCATGCGGGCGGCAACCACCGGCGGTATTCGACTTAAGGATGTCAAAGCGCCCAAAGAGAACCTGCTGGGTGAGTTCGGCAAAGGTTTTCGTTATGCCATGATGACGCTGGACAGCGCCCGTATCGGTGTGGCTGCGCAGGGTCTCGGTGTTGCTCAACGTGCGCTTGATGAGTCGGTCGCGTATGCCAAGAAGCGAATTGCATTCGGCCAGCCGATAGCCAAGCTGCAGGCCATCCAGTGGATGATCGCCGATATGGCAACCCGTCTGGAGGCGGCGCGCTGCATGACTTACAAAGCAACTCTGATGCAGGACAGAGGCGAACGCTTTTCTGTGGAGGCGGCGATGGCCAAGCTGTACTCGGCGGAGACGGCCGGTTTCTGCGTTGATCGCGCCATGCAGATTCACGCCGGATACGGGTATATCGGTGAGTTCTCAACTATTGAAAAGCTGTACCGTGACCAGCGCGTGCTGGAGATATACGAAGGCACCTCCGAGGTGCAGCGCCTCGTTATCGCGGGGAATATTATAGGTCGCTGATGAAGTTTGGCCGGTTCGAAATCCATTCCTTCGTCGAGCAGCATTTCAGGCTGGATGGGGGAACCATGTTCGGTATTGTCCCAAAATCGATCTGGCAACGGCTTGTTCCGGCTAATGAGGATAATCTTATTTCGATGGTGACCAACATCTTCGTGCTGAAAGCGCATGGCAGGAACATGATCTTCGACGCAGGTTTGGGTGATACATTGTCCAT
>JAOZPL010000032.1 GCA_029932795.1 Candidatus Zixiibacteriota bacterium
AGGCAAACCGAGCGATAAGCTTTTAATTTAATCGGAACATTCATTTCTTCTGCTTGGCTCTTGCCGCCTCCGGAACCAAACAAGTCGATCGGGTAACCGCACTTAGGACAGGTCAAACCTGACATATTCTCGATAAGGCCTAGTTGCGGTATGTTCATTTTTCTTGCCATATTGATAGCTCTTTTGGAATCTACTAATGATACCTCTTGTGGTGTGGTGATAATGATGGCCAGATGTGGTTCCATTTTTTGCGTCATGGTGATAATCTCATCACCGGTCCCCGGTGGCAGGTCTGAGACAAGATAGTCCAATGGCCCCCATTCGACATCGCCCAGAAACTGGTGCAACAGTTTTGAACGCATGGGTCCACGCCATATAACGGGTTGATCCGGTGAAATGGCGTTGGCTATGGAAACGACTTTAACACCTTTGCATTCCTGAGGGATGAGTCGCTCATTCTCAACTTTGAGCTGTCCCGCTAGTCCGAGCATCTTTGGCACATTTGGTCCGGTTACGTCGGCGTCAAGGATCCCGGCCTTATTTCCCCTCATATGCAGACCGTAGGCAATATTCACACTCACCGTTGTTTTTCCGACTCCTCCCTTGCCGCTGAACACGACGATTCTGTGTTGAATAGCCTGCAAATTGTCTGCTATCATTTTGTCTTGGATTTCGATCTGTTTCTTTTGCTCGGCGGTAAGCATCGTACACTTCTCCTTTTCTACACCACTACTTTCGCGTATTCTCTCCCAACCGACTTTTGCAATTCCTTAATGTGATCGTAGGATGGAATACCGAGCTGTTTGGGGTGTTCTTTACCCACAGGGCTGATAAAAAATGGTTTGACTATGATGGCACCGGCATCGCCTTGTGCCCTTCGCCAGTAATAGGCCTCGTGGCTTTCTGTGACTTCGCCGGTGGGCGTTATATACCCGGTTTTCACCGGAGCCATTATCAAGTGGTTGGGAAGCTCCAGCGAGCCAATCACAAAGGGTCTGAATGGATTCATACTCCCATCCTTAGATTCATATCGCTGAAACCACCGGAATGATTCGTTTCCGTAACCGGCTGGATTCAGACTTCAGGTTCAGTAGGGTTTCCTCTGTCAACGGTACCTTCACTTCTTCTGGGGCAAACGGAGCTCCTTTGATTCTGGCAACTTTGAACAGAAGAGCCATCGGCTTCTCAATTCGGCTATACATGAGATTATCAGCCAGCGCTTCGAACTGCAGGATTTTCTCCCGAAAGGCACTCGTGCTGACGGAAAACACCGATGTTAATCGTCCTGGTTGAAAGAGAATTACTTTCCATCTTTCAAAGATTTTCTCACCCCAAGTGGGAGAAAAGAACAAGATGTTCAGTGCTGCACCGTATAGAATTACATCTGACTCGGGAGAGCGAAGCAGGTCGATCCCAGCTTCTATAGATTTCTCAAGGAGATCCGGTTTGAGGATGTTGCTTTTGATCAAATCCGGTTGGGTCTGCTCAATCGAATCGAAGCTTGGATCAAAATCGACATACGCGATCTGCGACCGGTATTCCGAAGGGATTATTCCGTACATGGTGAGCAAGCGCTCAGCATAAGTGCGGTCTGAGTTAATAAGAAATACAAGAGCACTTCCACCATGCTTCAGCCAGGCTGCCAGAAAAATAGCGCCGACCAAGGGTTTTCCGGAACCTCCAGGGCCGCTGATAATCGTAGAGGAAGGTACCGGGAGTCCCTCAGGGAGCAATCTGTCAAGCCAGTCTTGATCGGCAGTTATCCTGTCAATCATTGTCCTCTCTCAATCCGGCTATTCCCTCAATGTGCACCAGATGACCATAATGATGGCGCCCGACTTCGTACTAAACGGGCCGTGCTCAACCTCCTTAGGGACCACTCGAAAAGTTCCCGATGGATATTTCTCGCCTTGGCTTTCGTATTCACCTTCTAATACATAGTGCAACTCTGTGAACAGGTGAGAATGACTATCCATTATCCATCCGGGAGGAAGCTTGAGCAAGATCGCTCTGGGTGCTATGCCGCCACCTACACTAAGCACCTTTTCCTCGGCTCCGGCTGGGTATTCTATGGCGACATGCCATTTTAGGTCATTGGCGTTTATGCTTACAGCATTCATGGTTGTAGCCTACTTTCTACTTTATGGGTTTATTTGTCCTCTGATGAAATGTCCCGGGAGCAGGAACATTTCACCTTTATAAGTAGTTTGAATCAGTTCCCTGTCCTGCAGCATCCGGTCGACTACCCCCGAAGTACCAAATGAACGTTCGATCTCGGCGGCTTGATCTCGGCGCAACGGGTGGCGCGAGCCGGTTTCAAGGATTGCCTGTCTGGTGTTCGTGAACCCTTGTAAGCCAAACTGACCGGACTCCAATCCAGATATGGGGACGGCCTTGCCGATCAACTCCTGAGCCATGAGAATAGTCTCGGGAAGCGGGGGTTCCACCCATGGTTCCGCCGGCGGGCGAATCGGCGTGACGACATATACTCTGTCCGGTTCGATGGCATCAACTGCCGACTTAGTGCTCAGCAGTTCCTCTTTAGTATCATTTAATCCTTTAACCAGCATAATTTCCAACCAAATCTGACCAAGGTACTCATGGCGGAAGTCTATCAATCCTTGCACCATCGTGTCAAAAGCGATGCTACGATGCGGCCTGTTGACAGCTCTGAACGTCTTTTCGTTGCCGGCATCCAGCGTCGGCATTACCACATCAGCTTCCCTCAAGTCGTTCCTGACATCCCTACGAAACAGCAGGGAGCCATTGGTGATCACAGCTGTTGGTAGTTGCAGTTGTTCCCTGGTTTGCTTTATGAGCCAGCCAAGGTCCTTGCACAGGGTAGGTTCACCATCTCCCACAAAGGTCACGTAATCTAAAGCCGAGTTTTTCCCTCTCTTAATAATTTCAGCGAGGATATCTTCTTTCGGGAAGAAGCTTTCCCGTATCGTTTGCAAATGCGTGGTTCTTCCCAATTGGCAGTAGACACATGTGTATGAGCATGTCTTGGGAGGGATTGGACTAACGCCGAGAGAGCGTCCAAGCCTCCGTGATGGTACTGGGCCATAAGTGTACATGAATTATCTTTTTTCGCGCGCCTTTATGGAAGGTGGCCTGATTTACCAGCAGTTCCATTTTTGTGACTCATAACATTGACGGTTACTAGGCGGTTATAGTTTTTTGAATTTGTCCGCTAACCAGCCGATCCGAACACCGTGCTTCCTCGTAAAGTCGGGCACGTGCGGTTTGATGTCCAGCAGCGGTGTTCCATCGACAATATCCACATTCACGATATGGAGAGTTGTTTTTTCGATGCGTTCAAGACCGACGATGGATATTCCAATCGGGTTAGGGCGCCGGGCAGACCGGGTGGCAAATACACCCCGTCGCGTCTCATCCAAATACGGTTGTGTTTTCAACGTGTAACCCTTCGACAAATGGAAGTTGTAAAGCAGGATGATGTGTGAGAACCCGGAAAGGTCACTCAGCCCTTCTTCGTACTCCGAATACAGCTCGATTGAACCGGTTATGCCATGTGCCGTGGCCGGCTGGATGGGCATGCCTTCGGGTGTTTTATACGGCGAGTGAATTATCCCGATCTGTTTGTACTCGATCGTTTTCATCGTTTTCCTTTTACAACCACAAATGATCCCTGGCCGAAACCTTTTTCTGCCGGCTGGACGGTGTCCAGATTCTCTATATTTCCAATGAGTGTCTGGCGGAAAGTAAAATCGCCGAACCCGGCTCCTGCAAGGAGAGAAACGACCTGGTTCACCGTGTAGAACTCCGCATGCCTGTAAAAGGTACTGTTCCTTTTATCCTGTGCATATCGTTTTCCCATGGAGCTATCAGCGTCAATGAAGGCAATAATAAGGCGGCCGCTCGGTTTCAGGATACGGTGAGCTTCATGAAGAGCGCGGGAGGCGTCGTCCAGAAAGCATAAAGTGGTTACCATCAGAGCGAACTCATACTTGGAATCTCTGAAGGGAAGCCATTCCGCTACACCAAAGACCGCCTGTATTCCCCTTTGTGCAGCCAGCGCCAGCATCTTCTTGGAAGGATCAATTCCGAATTGAACTCCCAGAGGCGCTGCAAACCGCCCACTCCCGACACCGATTTCCAATCCCAGGCCGTCTTCCGGCAGGAGCGCCCGGACAGCCTGCAGTTCCGATTCATAAATAAACCGGTTCTTGTCAAACCAGTCCTCGTATTCGGTGGTACGCAGGTTGAAAGGTGTTACCTTGGGCATTGCTTCAATCCAGGTAAGGAGTGAAACGGGGGAACGTCTCTCCTCACTTGTGTTTAGTGGTCGCACAGGTTGTCGCTCGTTTGCAACTCTCCCTTAAGGTACGCCAGGACGACTTCTTTGGGCTCCTGTTCGGGAGCGCCACTGACCACATCGATTCCTCGCTGCTGGAAAATACTGACTGCCCGTTGTCCCATGCCACCGGAAATGACGAGGTGCACGCCCAGACTGTGCAGCCATTCGGGCAATGCACCTGGTTCGTGCCTTGGCGGGGTTTTCATGTCCACACCTATGATCAGTTTCTCCTTGGCATCCGCCTCGACAATGGCAAACTTCTGGCAATGTCCGAAATGCAGACACAGGACACCATTCATTGTAGGAACTGCAATTTTCATATAACCCTCTCTATTACTAACAGGTAGTTTATGTTTTAACCCTCAGTTCTCCTCGCATATCTTCCAAGTCACCGCTCAGTTCAGTGCGCAGATTTGTCCACAATGATCGAATCTGTCGAGTAGAATCATTCTCAATGTAC
Source organism: Candidatus Zixiibacteriota bacterium (assembly GCA_029932795.1). GTDB lineage: Bacteria > Zixibacteria > MSB-5A5 > GN15 > FEB-12 > JAOZPL01. Next base: position 4,782 of record JAOZPL010000032.1, read on the forward strand.
TCAATCATCGTTTTACCTGCCGCCTGGGATTCGGTTACCGTTGAATCATAGGCGATCTCTGCCAGCAAACGGACAGCCTGCTGAGAAGCATAGTCCTTGATCTGCCCGGCGACCGACGGGTTAATATCAGCCTTGTTGATACAGAGCCCGGCCGGGATCTTGAAATGTCCTACCAGTTGCAGGAGTCGTTTCAGATCGTGAAGAGCGCTGAGCGATGGTTCCGTGACGATGAGAACGTAATCGGCACCCGTCAATGAAGCGATCACCGGGCAGCCAATACCGGGTGGGCCATCGACAATGATGAGGTCGAGATTCTTCTCGTGAGCGATTGACCTTGCCCGCTCCCGCAGCAGGCTTACCAGCTTGCCGGAATTGCCCTCCGCAATACCGAGATGGCCATGTACCATCGGTCCATAACGAGTGTTTGACACGTACCACTCGCCGCTTACATTATCGCGCATCTCGATGGTATCCTCGGGGCAAACATAGGCACAAACGCCACAGCCTTCACATCGCAGCGGGTCGCAACGGAATCGGTACTGTTCCTCGTCGCTGTCTGTCTCTTCCTGTATGATGGCGTCAAACCGACAATGCACCAGACAGAGTCCGCAGCCCGTGCACCTAGCATTGTTTATGACTGCTTTCTTGCCGCTGATGAACTGCTGGCGCTGGCGTATTTCCGGTTCGACAATGAGGTGCAGGTTAGCGGCATCAACATCGCAATCGACAAGAACCTTCCTCTCCGCCAGAGCCGCCAGCGAGCCGACAAGGCTGGTTTTACCGGTTCCTCCCTTGCCACTCAGTACCACCAGTTCTCTCATGCTGTTACCCTGGCTGCAATCTTATCATAGAGTTCGTGCAGGTCTTGACCAAGACCCGGAATATATTCGGTGACCAGCCTGCCATGGGAGTAGGCTTCGGCAATTTTACGATCAAAGGGAATATTCAGGAGGATTTCAATATTCTCGGCACTGCAGAACTCATATACTTCATTAGTGCCGGTTCCGGCTCGGTTAACAACGACCCCGAACGAAAGCTTCATTTCTCTTAACATTCCGACTGCAAGCTTGAGATCATGTAGCCCAAATGGGGTTGGTTCGGTAACCAGTATGACAAAATCGCTCCCAGCCACAGCCTCGATGACCGGGCAGGATGTTCCGGGAGGAGCATCAACTATGATGATTTCCGTACTGTTGGCGGAGTTTTTGACTGCCTTGATTAGAGGGGACGCCATAGCCTCGCCGATAGTCAGACGTCCCTCTGCAAACCCGATTCCATATCCGGTGCCGCTATTTATAGTCCCAATCTCTCGCTGGACCTCTTCAATTGCGTCTTCAGGACAAACCAGGGCACATCCACCGCAACTGTGGCAGAGCTCGGGGAAAACCAGTACCTGTTTGTGCAACACTGCAATAGCGTTGAATTGGCATATCCGTGAGCACTCTCCGCAATAGGAACAGCGATCAGGATTCACCCGCGGAATCAGAACCGTGCTTTTATCTTGTTTTTCGATGTCAGGCTTCAAGAAGACGTGACCGTCCGGCTCCTCAACGTCGCAGTCAACGTACATGACATTCATGCCCGATCCAGCCAGGGCAGCAGCCATATTGGTGGCAATTGTGGTTTTTCCTGTGCCACCCTTACCACTGGCAACGGAGATTATCAACTGTGGCGGTGTCAAGTGGTTACTTTCTGGCCATTGGCTTTCCGCATTGTGGACAGGCAATACCGGTGCAGGGTATGCCGCGCTCGTGGGGCACCGTCGCTCCGCACGATGGGCAGACACAGACGCCGTCAATAGCGCCACGCTGCCCGCCCGGCATGATGTTTCGTTTACCACCGCCTCTCTGCCCACGTCCTGAGCCACCGCCGCCCCGGCGACCTTTTCCACTACCCGGACGACTCTGTCCGCCGCTGCCACCTCGTCCCGCAGCAGCCATGCTGCCTCCAGATGTTCCTTTACCACCTCTCATAGCTAACCCTTTTCCGTTGTTTTTTTCTCTGCTGTTCTCAGTTCGTCAATCCGGCGATTAATGTCACTGAGCGCTGTCTCAATGTTTTTGGCCTCACTCTGAAGGGCGGCGAGTTCGTCTTTCGGCTCCATACCCTGCCAGCCTGCAACCCCTTGAGGGTAGGCCGCGCTGTAACCGTAGTAGCCGATTCCCGGCGGAACCACCCATCCCGGGTATCCGCTGGCGTAGTAACCACGGTGCCATCCCCAGCCACGGCCCCGGCCGAAACCCCGTCCGCGGCCACGACCGAATCCAAAGCCGCCTCCAAAATATGGGTTCATATAACCCGGCATGCTGTAGCCGGCACAGAATCCGGCGCCCCGACCGGTCATTGGTCCAGCGCCCAGCGGTCCAGTTCTGTCTCCTCCTGGCATTTTTGATCTCCTTTCACTTTTGGTGAACAGCTATTGTTTCATACTATTTAATGCGTCAATACGGTTCTTGGCGACCGGAGCAGTCCTCCCGATTGAAGAGTCAATCGGACTGGCTCGACTCCCTGTCTTCCACAATTTCCACTCTGTCAGTTATATCGATAACCTGTCGCTTTTCCTTTTTCCACTCAAGGAGTCCCCTGACAGCTTTCCCGGCCAACTGACGGATAAGGCTGTCCGGCTTTTTCAGGTCATGTACAAGGAACCCAATCAGCGGAGCTGTAACCGAGGTGATCCCGACCGCCTTGCCCGTTTTCCCGGACATGCAGCCGCGGATCCTGGATCGCATTCTCCGACCTCTGCCGTCGGCCGGGGGTCGTGTGTTAGAATCTTTCATTCTCATCACCACCTTAAAGATATCTCAGCCGGATGATTTGACTCCGGCTTACCACATTGCCAGTGTTTGTTTACTGGCGTTGTCTGCCTTTTGCCATCTCGATTGCAGCCTCAACAGTACCCTCAGACCATGTGATCGTTTCAATACCGGCTGCGGAAAGGGTCGCCATAGCTTTGGGGCCTAACTGCCCCGACACGACTACGTCAACCTGTTTGGCTGACATGTCCTGCGCCGCCTGCGTTCCCGCTCCGTGGGCGGCCTGCATGTTTTTAGTGTTATCCAGCGTTTCGACACTGCCCGTTTCGGTGTCATAGATAACAAAATAGGGAGCCCTGGCAAAGCGCGGATCAACTCGGCTTGTCATCTCCGACCCCTGTGATGCTACAGCAATTCTCATCTTCCCTCCTTATAATGCTTCTCATAGCCAAAACCTACCCGCCGACCTTGTCGCCATCTCATCCGCCCCCTGCCTCTTCGGCCACGACAACCGGGCAGAATGAAATGATCCTGGTCGAGCTCCCCATTGGAAAAAGCAGCGATTACCCTCTCTACATTGCCCGTCACATACGGGTACACTTCTATACCCGAGGCGACCAGCATCTGTTCCAGAGGGCGAGATAAGGCGCCGCAAATCACGACTTCGATGCCAGCACTAGCAATGAAGCCCGCTCTGTGCATAGGATGCAGTGGAGGAAAATCCAGAAACTTGCGCGATATCTCCTGGCCATTCTGAGTATCCACCACGAGCAGCTTCAAAGCAGTGTCGAGGACCGGCGAGATTCTGTCAGTCCATATGGGTATTCCGATTATCATGACACTATATGACATACATATCTTGTGCCAGTTTTGCGCAGATGTCTGCCATATTCACAATCCGGTGTGATGTAACGAGTTAAACGTGAGCACGTCAGTAACATGATACAGAAGATCTGTAAAAGATTGCAGTTGTGCAACACTAAAAGGCGGGTATAGTTGCATTATTGCAATCATTGTTAATCTGAAACGCTTATGCCCAGCTTTTTCATCTTTCGCCATAGTGTAGATTTGTGAACACCCAACTCGGCCGCGACTCTGGTACGATTCCAGTTATGCTTGCGCAGAATCTCGCAGATGAATCTCTTTTCGAGCTCATCAAGTGATGACGATGGCACGTGGGTACCGGTAACGCCCTGTCTGAGCTGTTCGGGCAGATCCTCGATGTTAATTGTAGACCCTCGGCAGAGAACAAATGCCCGTTCGATGATGTTTTCAAGTTCACGAATGTTACCGGGGTAATCGTACGCCATAAGCAGGCTCAGGACGTCGGGCGTGACATCAGCAATCAGCTTGTTCTTGAGCTTGTTGAAGCGACTTATGAAATGATCAATCAACAGGGGAATGTCTTCCTTGCGCTCCCGCAAAGGGGGCAACTCGATTTTTAACACATTGATGCGGTAGTACAAATCTTCCCTGAACTCTCCGGTTTTGACGAGGGCTTCAAGGCTCTTGTTGTGAGCCACAATAACACGGACATCGGCCACAACCGGTTCGGTGCCGCCCAGCGGTTCGTAAGTTCGCTCCTGCAACACTCTCAACAGGCGTACCTGCAGGGCTGAGGAGATGTCTGCTATCTCATCCAGAAAGATTGTACCTCCCTCTGCCAGGGCGAACCGTCCCGGCTTGTCCTTCCGGGCATCCGTGAACGCCCCCGCCTTATAGCCAAAAAGCTCCGATTCCAGGAGGGTATCGGGCAGGGCGCCGCAATTCACCGTGATCATGGGCTTGTCATGCCGGCGCGAAAGGTTGTGGATAGCGCGCGCCACCAGTTCCTTGCCGGTACCGCTCTCACCCTCGATAAGCACGGTGCTGTCGCTCTCTGCAACCACAGGGAGGGTGTCAAAAATCTTAAGCATCTCCCTGCTTTTGCTGATAATATCTTCGAATGAGTACCGCTTCTCCAGTTCCCGTCGCAGTTCCACTTCAGCGCTCAAATCTCGAAATGTTTCCACGCCTCCCACTACATTGCCTTCGCTGTCTTTCAAGAGGGCGGTTGAAATGCTGATCGGAATCTGCTTGCCGTTTGGGTCTATGATGTAGATTGTCTTATTCACGACTGGTTGGCCGGTGGTCAATGTCTTTCGCAAGGCGCAATCTGACTCGCAGATCGAGGCCCGAAAAATATCGAAGCATCGCTGACCAATCGCCTCATCTCTGGGCACACCGGTTATCTGTTCAGCCGCCCTGTTGAACGAAGTGATGAGCCACTTGCGATCAACGGTGAAAACACCATCGGCAATACTGTCCAGCACGATATCTCTGGCTTCTCTTTCTCTATTCGTTGGATCCATGCACCTGATACGGTTCGCTCACTTCTCCTTCCAGTTGTGAAGATATGTTCTGTGTCAGCGGCGGCAAAGCCAATTTTTTGGCCAAAGGGAGACCGTGCTGTAAGGGTATCAGGAATCAGGACTGTTTCTGAAGATACATGGTAAAATTGCTCTTGAACTCCAAAAAACACTTGTTTCTATGGAAGCAGTTTTTTAATTTATGTGCGAAAATGCTTATAAACCATTGATAACGTACATTACAATAAGCAGTAGCAACTAGACACAGGAGGAGGATGTATGGTTCGTCGAAACAAGAATGGCCCCGGGTGCAGGCCCTCCATTGTAATTCTGCCGGCTGTTCTGTTGGTTATTGTGATGGCGGTTCCGCTTTCGGCGCAGGTCGCGAACGAGGTGTGTGCCGGCTGTCACGATGAGGTCACCGAATCATTTGCCAATACGCCTCACGGCGTTTATTTCTCGAACCGTCCCGCTTTGATTAGCCATGCCTGCGAGAAATGCCACGGCTCCGGCGTACAACATGCCAACGAAGGAGATCCAGAGCTTATTATCAATCCGGCCAATCATGATCAATTCGGCGGCAATGAACTGTGTCTGGAGTGTCACGACGGACACCAGTTCGACGAGTGGGCCTTTTCCAGTCACAACACTGCCGGTATCACCTGCTCGGATTGCCACCGGGTCCACGGGGACTATTCGCAGTCCGTTAAGAAAACAACCCCTGAGCTTTGCTATGATTGTCATAGCGACGTAAGGGCGGCATCTTATATGCCTTCTCACCACCCGATAGCGGAAGGTAAGATGGGTTGCAGGGATTGTCATGGTATTCATGGCGAAAGCGCCCACCTGACCATGAACCGTAGCGGCCGGGAACTCTGTTTCAGTTGTCATGCAGAGATCGAGGGCCCGTTTGTGTTTGAGCATGCGCCGGTCAACGAGGATTGCATGATTTGCCATACTTCCCACGGCTCGGTGGCGGATAATCTGCTCAAAAACACCGAACCGGCTCTCTGTCTGAACTGCCATCCGATGCACTTTCACTCTCTTCAGACAGGGGTTGACGGGGCGTTCGTGGTGCCTCTGGCAACCGAACGCAACGGTGTATCCACTCCCGACGGCTGGAAACGGGGCATGTTAACCAAATGCACGCAGTGTCATACTGAAATTCACGGTTCCGATCTGCCATCACAGGCAATCCCAACCAGTGGCAACGCCCTGACACGATAGGAGGATACTATGAGACGACAATTCATTGTTCTTACTGTCGCTATCGCAGTGCTCCTCTGTAATGGCACTGCCCTGGGACAGGGGGAGCCCGAACAACAAATCAAGCTATGGCTCGGTTCGCACTATACCGAATTGCAGGATTACAACAAGAAGGTTGGTGAATACAACCTGGGCAACGACGAGCTGCTTCCGGAATTCCGAGTCAACTATTTCAGGCAGGCTACTGACTACCTGCTGACTCTTGACGGTCACTATTTTGACAACAAGAACA
>JAOZPL010000309.1:0-397 GCA_029932795.1 Candidatus Zixiibacteriota bacterium
GGCGTTATCCAGGTATTCGCACGCCGATATCTCCTTGCCGGCCATAAGCTTCGACCAGATGGAAAAACGATGTTCCTGGTCGTCTCCGGGTATGACAACAAGCTGCTGGTTGAAGTCCACCGGAGCGAAGAACTGTGCCGGCGGGTCCATCATCTCAGCCGGCGCAGTGGCATAAAAAGCCGGTATCGGAGACGAACCGGTCGCCATGACCGGGCTCAGATCACCAAACGATTCAAAGGTGATATTCAGCGGCAGGTTGGACACGGCCGTCATTGTAGCCAGACGCCCGGCCAGTATACCCGGTTTCCGGATCATGAAATCATAAACCGTGAGGTCGAGTGAGAACTCACAGTTCGGTTGAAAGGTGCAATCGATTACACCCGGGACAGGGAAAATC
>JAOZPL010000309.1:407-785 GCA_029932795.1 Candidatus Zixiibacteriota bacterium
ACGGTGCCCATGCCGAGGGGATAAAGTTCGTCATAGGTGATGGTAAAGCTGGCTACCTGCCCCTCGCCCAGCTCCTGATCCGCCTTCATCCCGTAAATCTCCCCACACCACTGGCTATAGTAGGTCTGCAATGACTCAAAACTGAAAAAGTCGCTGGTAATGGTGAATTTGGCGTCGCAAACGGGCACCATGGGAAAGATCATATGGCTCAATGCCGGACGCCCGGAGACTACATTATAAGTGCAGATAGTCTGGCGGGTCTCGTAGTCACAATAGCAGGAACCAGTTATGTAGCTCTCCTCCGCGTCAACTACGAGCGGAGTAGCGAGACAGATAATCATGCACCATCGAAGAAAAATTCTGCTTGATCTCGGTGTG
>JAOZPL010000309.1:795-2959 GCA_029932795.1 Candidatus Zixiibacteriota bacterium
TAGCTGAGCAGTTCCCAGCGCCAGTAGGTGGAAGTCCTTTTCCTGAATACCCGTCCCTGGAGACTACGTTGATAATGATACCTCAACTTGTCTTATTTGTCAAGATAAAAAGATAGTCTTATTTGAGCCATTTTATAAGAAAGTTGCCTGAGACTCAGGTTGTACTTTGTTAACTCGATCTGTAAGGAGCAAATAAAGTACCGAAAATCATCTCCAAAACCTGACTGGGCACACATTAAACGCAAGAGCATTGCGTTTGCTCAGGCGCCATCAACGCCTATCGTTTCTGCTCGAAGTTCTTGAGCGCCTTGGCCATACCTGCGTAAACGTCATCGGCTTCTGCCAGAATGCTGGAGACCTTCACCAGCGAAGGGTTGATCTCAAAGGTTGTTTGCAGTTGCTTTATCCCCTCTCTCCAGGCCAGCCGGGACTGCTCAAAGAAACACTGAGCCAGCTCGCCGTACATGTCAACATAGGTCGGATTCTTGGCCAGTTCCGCCCTGAGAAACTTGATACGATCCCTAACTGCTTTTTCGCTGACCCAGTCCGGATGGATCACAAACTTCATATAGAAAGCGGCGAACTCCTGCCGGTGGGCATCTTTTTTCTCTTCGCGGATGCGTTTGAAGATGTTAAGCGCCTCGTCAAGATTGTGACTCCGGAGCGCCTGCATGCCGGCCTCGAACGCCTGGCCTTTGAAGTTGGCGTAAATCAGCGATGCCCGGTGGAAACACTCGGATGTTTTTTTCACAGTGGCCACCAGGTTCTCCGGCTCCTGTTTTTTCAGCGCCTGCAGGATATATGCCAGCCCGAGGTTGAAATAGGCATCGGCATAGTACATGTTGATTTGCAGCGCTTGCTCCAGTTCGACAATCGCCCGGTCCGGGACGCTGCCGGCCAACAGAGCCTCGGCCAGGTTGTTGCGATAGTCGGCGTATCCGGGGCGCTCATCGACTGCTCGGCTGGCGGCGGCGGTTGCCTGCTTATGGTTACCGAGTGCCAGTTCCGTCATACCGAGGAAGTTGTGCGCCTGATGATGGCTTGGATTAAGCTCCACGACTTCCTGGAAGAGTTCTTTGGCTTCAAGGTAAAACCCCTTGTAGAAAAACGCCGTCCCCAGATGATACATCATCACCAGGTCCCGCCGCTGGATCACCTCACGATAGACCTGCAAGAGCGTTTCGATCTCTTTCTTCTTCTCACCGTGCGTCAGCTCGACAAAAGAGAGTATCTCCTCGGCGTTGATTTCCGACGGATGGGGACGATCGAGGGATTCAGCCGGAACACCGTTGACGTATACCGTTGTCCTTACAGATCCAGAACTGGCTTCGTTGGCTGTCTGGATCAGGTATTCGCGATCACTCTCGTTCAGCTTACTGCTAAAGCGATAAGTTTCCATTGCTCTACAAAGTCCTTTCGTATCTGCGCAAGATGTTAGGACGTATGCCCTCGCTGTCGACTATAATATTGAGGTCCTCCTTGCCCGGGCACTGGTACCCTCCTTTGGGCCGTGTGATCCACGGTTCTACCCTGTATTCATGGAATCGGCAGTGCCGCCATTATGGTTTACCTTTTTTATATAGAAGTGGAGCTGACCTGTGAAAAGATAAAAAAAGTGCGTCAGGCTGCGGGGGTAATCTTTAGCTCGCCGGGCTGTAGAGGTGAGAATGGTTGCGCCCGGCCTCTTTGGCTTTCAGAAGAGCCATGTCGGCTGAAAAGATAAGCTGCTCCGGTTCGGTCGCATGATCGGGGAAAACCGCTCCTCCCGAGGACACCGTGCATTCCAGATCTTCCCCGGCATTAGCGGCACTGAACTTCGAATTGGCAATCTTAATCTGGAGGCGATTCATAAACCGCACGCAGGTGGCGGCGTCCGCTTCCGGCATAATCACACAGAATTCATCACCGCCGTAACGCGCAATAATGTCAATGGCTCGAATCGAGCTCCTGAGTATCTGGCCCATCCTCTTGATGACCGTGTCACCCGCCTGATGCCCGAAGCAATCATTTATCTTCTTCAGGTCATCCATATCGAGAATAATAAGTGCCAGCGAACGGTTATACCGCTTGGCCCGGTCAATCTCATCCTTGATTCGCCTGGCGAAATACCGCCGGTTGGCCAATCCGGTCAGGTTATCGGTGTAGGACATCTCCTCAGCTTTTT
>JAOZPL010000033.1:0-1704 GCA_029932795.1 Candidatus Zixiibacteriota bacterium
AGCTCCCGTAACGCAATCCAATCGGCGGCCACGGGCATCCATTTTTCCCCAAGGACGAAAACTGACGTACTGTCAGCAGGTTCGTACCGGTAATGGTTGGTGTTCAGTCGGTCAATAAAAAGCACTTCTGAGCCATTGCAGGCCAGTCGCAGTCCTTGGCCATCAACATAATATGCTGGAAAGGCAGGTTTAACACGACCACTCCCGTAGTAGACTATCCCGGGCAGGTCAACCGGGGAGCTGTCATGAGAAAGGATATCCTGCAGGCTGGGGGCAAGCACTTGATTCAGATAAGCCAGCCTGACGCCACCGATGTGCATTAACCTGAGGATATCATCCAACGCGTCGTATTCCGCGGACAGAATAAACAGTCTGGAGATTCTGTTCAGCCGCAATTGATCCATCAGCGGTCGGATAACTTTCTCCTCGACAGGGTACATCCTCCCGGACAGTCCGGTGAGAATAAGATCCGCCTCGGCGGAACTGGAGCGGTGGACAAATGCCGCGATACCCCCGGGAACCTGATACAGGGATACAGTCTGTACATCCCTTTCGACTGAATAAACGACTCCCACCAGTAGAGCGATATTAACGGTTATCAACGACAGCAGAACGGTCCAGCGCCGGGCTGGTCGGGAACGTATCGAAAATGTCACAAGCACTATCAGCAGGTAGGCCATCAGCGTGATACAAAGGGCGGTATCCCGGGAGAGCAGCCCACTGACCTCCACGATCGGGATTGTCTCCCCTCCCAGGAGCTTCAGGATCGTCACAATCAGTAACAACAGTTTGTTCACCAGTGTCCCAACAAACAACCCAAGAAGCGGCCAGATCAGATTGGCAAGCAGCAGGGCCAGAATACTCACCACCGCGATCGACACTAACGGAACAATGAGGAGGTTGGCAAGAACTGAAATAACCGGTATCCGGCCGAAGTACAAGACTATGATTGGCGTTGAGCATATCTGAGCCACAACAGTGATAATCAACGGCATATAGAACCAACGCTGCCAGCGCGTTCCATGGTACCTCTCGAGACTGCGCGATATTCGGGGAACCATAAAGATTAACCCCCAGGCAGTAACAAACGATAGCTGGAACCCGACGTCATATAACTGCGCCGGTGCTGCCAGCAGTATAATCAGAGCCGTGAGTGAGATGATGTTGTTGAGATCGTGCCGCCGTTGGGTCAGTCTGGCCAGAATCACCAACATCGCCATGATTGCTGCCCGAATCACCGACGGTTGCCCGTAGGAAAGGATCGTAAAGATGAATATGACAGAGATCAGAACGATTGCCCTTCGCCCCGGTGAGATCGAGAGCGGTCGCATAAGGACAACAAAAAAGAGCACCACCAGTGCCACATTCGATCCTGAGACGGCCAGCAGGTGCATCGTGCCGCTGTCTCGAAACATTTTGTAGACGTCAGTAGGAATGTCTCTCGTTTCACCAATCAAAAAGCCTGTAGCCAGAGCGGCTGCTGTCGGCGAAAGGTTCCGATGCAGGCTGGCGACAATCATTTCGCGGAGATCATCAACAACCGAAACGATACCAAACGGTGAACGTCGATCTATCCGGACATCAAGCAGCGTGGGCAGATAAACAATACCAGAGACACCCTTCAACGTAAGATAACGGCGATAGTTAAATCCGGAGGACTCTCTTGGCGGCGGTAGAGGGTAAATACGACCCCTGAACTCCACG
>JAOZPL010000033.1:1714-11359 GCA_029932795.1 Candidatus Zixiibacteriota bacterium
TGGAGGGCCGTGGTCACATCGCTCACCTTCAGCAGGATAGCTCCATCGACCGAAGACACGGTCTCACCGGCAAGGGAATCAAGGGTAATCTTGATCTCGGTTCGATCCGTTTTCAAATCCGGCCAATCCGCTACCGACCCATAGATGTGATAGATTTTCTTCTCAGTGACGACCCGGCTCACGTGGTGTGGGCCGACATCGACGTACCTGTGACCATAGTGAAAAGCTGAAAACCAGCCCAGGCAGGAACCGAACAGGAGTATAACTGCCGCCACCCGCTGTTGCGCAAATAGATAATACCCGGCAACCGCGCTTATCAGCAAAGCGAGCAGATACAGCCACGACGGTAAGACGACCAGATCGGCCAGGACAATACCGGCGATCGTAAACGACAACAGAAACAGGCTGGGGTATTTACGAATCATCGGAATCAGTCAATGGATCGCTTCGTGAAAAACCCCCTCTTTAGCAACGTTAACTCCTTCGTTCTCAGCGCAAAGCAGAACAGCAGGTAAAGCACACCACCTAAAGCCAGGGTAAATAGCAGATTCAGAACGCGACTGATCACTTCCGACTCCCACGGGATGAAATCCTTCGGCACCAGGGCGGCCACATAAAAGGCCAGACAGGCCGCGATGGCGAGCTTGAAGAAGCTGAGCAAAACGCGACAGGGAGACACCGGAACACCCTTCGCCGGAAGATAGTACAATAGCAAGCCGGCATTCAGCAAGGCAGCTAGAGATGTGGCAGCAGCCAGCCCGGCAAAGTCGAGCGCCCTGATCATCGGATAGTAGAGCAGCATATTCACGAGCACCGAAAGGATGGATATCCTTGTTGGTAAACGCGAATCGCCGAGAGCGTAGAAGATGGGCACCGTAACCCGCACCACAGCAAAACCGATCAGGCCATACGAATAGTGCAACAGAGCCAGGGCAGTATGCCGCGTATCAATCGCTGAAAACTGTCCCCACTGATAAATCACACTGACCAGTTGCGGTCCAACGAAGGCCAGGAAGACCGCCGACGGCACTATGAAAAGAAGGTTCAGACCTAACGCCTGCCTGTAAGCCCGGCTTAACTCCTCCATATTTCCCCGCGCTGCAATCTCCGACGCTTTGGGGAGAGCCACTGTTCCCAGAGCTACCGCAAACACGCCCAGAGGGAAATGCATCAGGCGAAACGAGTAATTTAGATACGAGATTGAGCCTTCAATCAAAAACGACGCCAGAAGGGTGTTAACGAGAATGTTTATCCGTCCGGCCGACATCCCGATCACCATCGGGGTAAAGAGCCGCACCACCTTCTTGAGTCCTTCATCAAGGAGGTCCAACCGCCATCGCAGGCGAAAGCCAATTCTCCACAGCAACGGGAGCTGTACGGCCAGTTGCCCCGCACCGCCAACCAGGACGCCCACAGCCACGGCATAAATCGGTATGCCAAAAAAGTGACGAAGCAAAAACATTGAGAGGATCATTCCAAGATTGAAAACGGCCGGAGCGAACGCCGGAACACCAAACCGACCGAAGGAGTTGAGCATACCCATGACCATAGCTGATAGAGACACCAGCAACAGGTAGACAAACATGAGGCGGGTCAGGGATACTGTCAGGCCGAACTTGAATGGATCAGCCGTAAACCCCTTTGCCGAGATAAAGACAATCGCCGGTGCTGCGATGATTCCCAGCAGGACAATCATTCCCACCACCAGCAGCACGGCAGCAAGAACGGTATTGGCCAGATTGAAGGCCTCCTGGTCGGATTGGCGCACCAGTTTCTCCTTGAAAACAGGGACAAAGGCAGACGAGAGAGCGCCCTCGGCAAACATGTCCCGCAGAAGATTCGGGATCCGAAATGCGGTCACAAAGGCATCGGTGGCCAGCGAAGCACCAAAAAAATAGGCCAGCACCTGCTCGCGGACCAGTCCCAGGACGCGGGAAAAAGCCGTGGCTCCGGAGACAAGCGATACTGATTTGACGAACGAGCCTTCTTTTACCTTGGTTGTTGACAAAACAGATCTGCTGACTATATTAAAAAGTTATAGTGTTCATAATTATTGAAAGGGTATTACGTGCCGCAGCACAAGTCCTGTACAAAGCGAATGAAAACAGCGGCGGAGCAACGGCTTAACAACCGCGCTTTTCGCTCCCGTCTTCGGAGCGCTATCAAAGCGGTTCGGACGGAGCAGAATAAAGAGGTCGCCGGCAAGAAACTCCACGAGGCCTGCCAGCTTCTTGACAAAGCTAAGAGCTACGGGTTGATTCATAAGAAAAACGCTGACCGCAACAAATCTCGTTTGGCCCTTCTGGTAAACAAACTCGGATAGGCCTTCGTTACTTCTACGGGCCATTCTTACAACAGATGCCTCACCAGCTTAAGCAGGCGGGGCTTTCTCGCTATTACTCCCAGAAAGACCGCCATGGGGTCGATTGAGTCAACCCTTTTTGGCTCAAAGTAATCGTTAAGAGCCAGGACAATCTCATCCAGGTCCTTATCGGACAGATGGTCCATGACCTCTTTAATCTGGGTATACCTGTGCAGGAGAGCATGCTTTTGCTCCACAAACTGTCGGGGATATATGTTATACAGGCTCTCCAGTGATTGGGTGTCATCGTTCAGGCAAGCTGCCGCCGCGCCGCCTGCAAGCTTGCCGGAGAGCAAAGCGTTGGCAATCCCGGCTCCCGTGATGGAATCCAGCACCCGTGCGGCATCGCCGACCACCAGCAGATTCAATACTGCTAGCTTGTCGGGTCCCTGGTAGCGAGGGCAGGTCCCGCAACCTGTTGTCACGATTTCTCCACTACCGAATCTTCTCGCCACGAACCGGTCAAGCAACTCCCCGGGACTGACCTGATCGCAATCAGCAGTCGACATACCCAGACCGACCGTCACCTCGTCCCCTCCCCGGGGAAAAACCCAGGCGTACGATCCGGGGGCCACCTTTGACCCGACATGAATCTCTATCAGGTCAGGCTCCACGGTGACGTTGCGCAAACGGTATTGCAGGAATGATTCCGTTTCTTTCAGATTAAGCCGATTGTTGATTCCCGCCAGGCGGGCTATCGTCCCTTCCACACCATCAGCAGCAATAAAGACAGGCGCTGCTAGTTTCTGTTCCCGGTCACTATCGTCCACCACGATCAGGGACTCGAATTGACCATCCCCTTTAGTAAGGCTGACACCCCGGCAGCCCATCATCAGAGTCCCGCCAGCTGAGACAAACTCGTCCGCCAGAGCCTGCTCCATCACAGGTCGGTCGATTATGTAACCAGCGCCGGGATGATTCAACTCAAGAACATGACCGGAAGGAGAAACCAATCGCCCGCGCTCGATTCGGTTTTTGATCCAGTCAGGTCTGACTTGGAGAACGCCATCCACAGAACCGACCGAGATCGCCTCAGCACAATTGAGCGGATACCCGATCCGGCAGTCCTTTTCGACAATCGTAACCGTAAGACCTCTGCCGACAGCCTCGCAACCAGCCATAAGACCGGCTGGCCCCCCGCCGACTATGACAAGATCATACTTGTTGTTCACCAGCCAGTTCCAGCGCAGCTACCGGGCAGAAAAGAGCACAGTCACCGCAGGAAGTACAGGTATCATCACGACACCATATACCTGTCTTAAGAAGGACGAGGGCTTCTACCGGACATAGAGCCACACACGCCCCGCATCTCAGGCAAGATTGACTGTGAATGACAAGCACAGATAAATCTACGAGTCTGCTTAGATTGGTTCAAGCGCTTTTTCACCAACGGAACGTATGAGTTGATCGCTGAGATTCCCTAGCCGGGTTCTACTCGACGCAACCGGACAGCAGCTCACCGCCGTTCAGCGACATGTAGTTTATCGACCTTACGAAATCAGCATCATCCATCACGCCGGGGTAATCAACATCTGTTGTAATGATAATGATGGAGGCTTTTTCAACCAAGCGGGACAGACAAACGGGTCAGGGACAGAAGGACAGGACAACAATCGAGCTAAATCTTGATCCCTTTCTGGATCGGTTTGAACTCAAACTTGTCCTGATCGGCAAGGTTGGGTTTGAGTACCGGATCACAGTCACGAGGAACCGACGGGAAATCCGCCGGCGAAATCAGGCAGGGATTGTGGCGCGGTTCTATGTAGGAGACAGCAATCTTGAACTCCCGACTGTGCTCTCGTATCAATCTGTCTCGCGCAGAATTCTCCTTCAGGTGCCTGCCACGACCGGCAAACGAAAACACAAACTCCGGGTTGGAGGATAATACCAAAAGGCTCTGGATTTTCTCATTCCTGAGCTGTGTCTGGAGAAAACGCAGAAGGGCAAAGAAGGCGCCGAATTCCAGATCAATCATGTTCCCATCGGCTCTGCACTTGAACAGAATGCCATACGCCGGAACAGCAAAAAGTATCATCCCCCGGCTGAAACCGTTCTTTTCATAAAAGGGATCCATCTCCAGATGGTGAAAGGCAGCAACGTAGCATTTAATCGGCCCGGTGGGGTTGTGCATACCCTGCCAAGAGCAAGACAGGTGCCGTGGTCGTCAAAGCGAAACCGGGGTACACTCAATTGCCCGGCAACAGGTTAGACAAGAAGATATAAAGGGGGACAGCGGCGGTGACGATCGTTTTCAGTATTGTTGAAAGAGAATGTCTACCGGACGTCGATAGATTCCATCAACTGTACCCCAAACTCACCACCGGGTTCGAAGTATTTCCCCTTCGCCGTGGCGACGGGTTGACCATCTTCACCGAATGCCTGCCCCTCGGTAAGATATATCCTCCCTTTGCTGGTCACGACTCTACCGGTGAACTTGATCTTATCACCGGTCCGGACCGGTTTGAGAAACCTGACCGTCATCTCCGCGGTCACAGCGTAAACACCGATTGCAAGAATCGCCTTGAGCATTACCTCATCCAGAACGGTTGAAAGTATCCCACCATGGTAGATCCCGCGATACCCTTCAAAATCATCAGACGCCTTAACTTCAGTAAACACCTGGCGATCATCCTGGAAAAATCTTGCTTTCAGACCTACCTCATTGCTGTCGCCGCAAACAAAACAGTGGCTGTATTTGATAATCTCATCCATGCACCATAGATATGATAAAACGTGCCGGATGTCAACTCACCGCATAAAAAAAGCCCGGCGTTTGCCGGGCTTAATCATAACGTCAGGGGTTATTATTCTGGCGTACATACCTGAGTGGAGTAGGAACATGTCTGCGAACCCAGAGTCACGTCCGCATCCATCAGACCATCGGTTAATGTCAGATCAAACCGCCAACTGGTGTTAACAGCTTCTCCGGAGTCTTTCTGGTAGCTGGCGTCAACCGTGACTGTCATGGAACCGCTGACGGGGCAGCCGTAGTTCCAGTAAGTATCCGCCTTGTTAACAGTGTAATCGGTAATGGTTGCCTGGACATCGAAAGTCCACCAGACGGTAGAGTCATCAGAGACATACTTGGATTCCACTGCCAGATCGTGGGTCCCGTTTGCAGTGGCGGTTGTGCCATCAACGCCGGTAATATCAAGATCACTGTGAATATCGAATATGGTGTAGCTGACAGTGGTGTCATCTACGCTCTTCCTCCAGTAATGCCGGAACAGGATCTGGTCAGCACCGAGGGCTGTCTCCTGAGGAACGCCATCATCAAGGAACCGGATGGAATCCAGGGCCCAAATCCGCAGGGATGATTGCCACAGGAAGTAGATTAACCAGTAGTCCGACGTCTGGGACGAGTCGGGCGGAACCGGGCCAAAAACGAGATCGTCAAGTTCCTGAGCACTGGCAACGGTCATGCTCAGACCGTCATTGACGAACCCCCTGGTATCATCAACAAACCCCTCAACCTGATCCTTTACGGCTGAGAATTGCGGATGAGCAATACTGTCAGTGTCACCATCGTCAAATACCTGGGTGGGGGCGGAATCATCGTCCGAACAGCCGACGACCATAAGGAGAAAGGCCGACAAGACGACGAGACCCACGATGAAGATAAGATTGCGGGATCGCATACCGCGACTCCTTTCGTTTTTCTTGCTCTCCGTCGTGGGCCAACTCGGAAATCACGCTTGCTTCAGCAGAAAGGTCATGATCGCTTTCTGGATATGCAGCCGGTTTTCCGCCTGGTCGAAGACAACCGATTGGGGGCCATCCATAACATCGTCGGTTATTTCCCTGCCCCGGTGGGCAGGCAGGCAATGCATGACGATGGCACCCGGATTCGCCTGACCCAACAGAGAACTATTTACCTGAAACCTCTCTAACTTCCTTTCCTTTTCCTCCGCCAGATGTTTCTGGCCCATTGAGGCCCAGACATCCGTATAGAGTACATCGGCATCAGCTACTGCTTCTTTAGGATCGTCCGTAAGCAGGACTGAACTCGCCGGATTCTGCCCGGCACGCTCAGTAATTTGCGGGTCAGGCCGGCAGTCTCCGGTAGTGCCGATACGCAAGTCGACAGGAATCAAAGAAGCCAGGTTAAGCCAACTGTTGGTGACGTTGTTGCCGTCGCCCAGGTAGGCAATCCGGTATCGATCTCTCTGCCCAAGATGCTCAACGATCGTGAAATAGTCTCCAAGAATCTGGCAGGGGTGAACCAGGTCGGTCAAACCGTTCACTACCGGAATGGACGCGTACCGGGCAAGCTCTTCAACATCGGATTGCTGGAAAGTCCGTATCATAATCAGCCCGACATACCGGGAAAGCACCCGGGCGGCGTCAGCGATCGACTCCCGCTTGCCAAGCTGAATCTCGCTGTCAGTCACGTACAGGGCCTGCCCACCCAATTCACTGATACCGACTTCAAACGAGACACGTGTCCGCAGAGACGGCTTGGTGAAAATGCAGGCTACCGACTTCCCCTCAAGCGGTTTAGGCTTGATCTCGCCGGCCTTCATCTGTCGGCAGAGATCAAAAACTTCTCTTACCTCTGAAGCAGTAAGGTCTGTTATCTGACATAATGAACGGGGCATAACTCCTCCTGCGATGATAAACAGTAAAGATAGAAATTTTGCCGAATAAAGGCCGCTGGAACGGTAATGTCAAGCTGCTGGAAAGAAGGTGGTGTTAGCCAGGAACAGGCACCTAGATAAATCGTTGCAAAACGTAACATTGACCACCATATTTCGTAACTGATTTGGAGACAACAGAAAATCCATGATGGTTGTGAAATGACGCCTAAACGAGCAATATTCGGACTTGGCCTGATTTTACTTGGTCTGCTTCTGCTGGGACGAAGTTTTGATCTCTATTATTTCTCGTTTCGGGACCTGTTTAGCCTGTTCCTTCCGTTGCTGCTGATCCTGATCGGCTTCTGGCTCATTATCCGCAAGAAACGCCAGGAGAACAGCTTCCGCCAGGAAGCCGAGTTCCAGTACCACGCAAATGGGAAAGATACCGATCAGAGCACCCGGGCATATTACCAGAGCCAAACTGGAGCGGAGGGATCAACTTCTGACAGGGTTTATGTATCCGAAGCACCAAAACTGTCACGACCTGGAAGAAAAAAGTACAGCAAAATGCTGGGCGACATATTCATTGACTGTAATGGAGTGGACCTGCAAGCAATAGAAATTTCCTCGGGCATTGGTGACATAGAGGTGAAGCTTCATGGCGGCCAACTTGCCAAAGGGCTGAACCGGATGGTCATCTCCGGTTTTATCGGTGATATCCGTCTTCTCGTACCACCTGAGTTGCCGGTGTTTGCACAGTGCTCGAATTTCATCGGTGACGTGGAACTACTGGGAAAGAGGACTTCCGGGTTCGGCAACAACATCGACGGACAAACTGCCAACTACAACGGAGCCGACTCCAAGCTGTTCATTGCCGTCAGCAATTTTATCGGTGACGTACGTCTCTATACTGTCTAAGGCTGATTTGCTTCGCTATCCCGAAATAGGGTTCAGAGAATATACCTGCTCAGATCCTCATTCTCAATAATCCTGGCCAGCCGCTTTTCCACCATTTTAGCCGTGATATTGACCTTACGTATCTTGATGGGTGGTTCGAAGAGGATATCCTCAAGCAGGGTTGTCATCACCGTGTGCAGACGGCGGGCACCAATATTCTCTGACTCGTTGTTGACCCGCTCGGCGAACTCCGCAATTTTCTTGATGGCGCTGTCTGTGAATTCAAGATTGACACCCTCCGTGTCCAGAAGCGCCTTGTACTGTTTGACCAGTGCCGCTTTCGGTTCTGTCAGAATGCGTTCAAAATCGGACGCTGAGAGTGAGTCTAGTTCCACCCGGATCGGGAACCTCCCTTGTAGCTCCGGGACCAGATCGGCTGGTTTCGAACCATGAAAAGCTCCGGCGGCGATAAAGAGAATATGGTCAGTGTGAACCATGCCGTATTTGGTCATCACGCCACAACCTTCGACGATGGGCAGAATGTCCCTCTGACCTCCCTCGCGGCTGACATCCGGGCCACTTTTGCTGTCGCTGCCGACGATTTTGTCAATCTCGTCTATGAAGATTATTCCAGATTCCTGGACGCGCTCGAGGGCTTCGGAGACAACTTCGTCCATATTAACCAGCTTACCAAGTTCTTCGTTCAGAATGAACTTGCGCGCTTCTCTAACAGTCATTTTGCGCGGTTTCGTTTTCTTGGGGAGAAGTCCCGAGAACATTTCCTGGAAGTTCATGCCGAGCTCTTCCATACCCATCGGGGAAAAGATCTCGACAACGGGAAACTGGCTTTGCGGTGCCTCAATTTCCACTTCACGTTTATCCAGTTTTCCCTCCAGCAGCTTCCTGCGGAATTTTTCACGCGTGACAACACCAGGCTCTTTTGTCTGGGTTTCATCAGGGGCGGTTATTGGCACCTTGGCCGGTTTACCGAGAAGGAGATCAAGCAGGCGCTCGGTGGCGTTATTCTCCGCTTTCTCTGTCAGGGACGCTGATTTTTCGGTCTTGATCATGTTGGTGGCAATATCAACCAGATCACGTACCATCGACTCGACATCCCGCCCGACATAGCCGACCTCGGTAAACTTCGAGGCTTCGACTTTTGTGAAAGGCGCCCCAGCCAGATCGGCCAGCCGCCGGGCAATCTCGGTCTTGCCAACACCGGTGGGGCCGATCATGATAATATTGTTGGG
The DNA here is from genome assembly GCA_029932795.1 of Candidatus Zixiibacteriota bacterium. Classification (GTDB taxonomy): domain Bacteria; phylum Zixibacteria; class MSB-5A5; order GN15; family FEB-12; genus JAOZPL01. The sequence continues at coordinate 10,801 of JAOZPL010000033.1, forward strand.
CATGATCTCGCCCCGCAGATCCTCAGGTACATTCTGCCGACGCCAGCGATTACGCAGAGCGATAGCAACCGATTTCTTGGCCTCATCCTGACCGATAATGTACTTGTCCAGTTGTTCTACTATCTCTCGTGGAGTGGGATAACCGTCTTTCATTTGATCGTTTCCACCGTGATGTTCTTGTTAGTATATACGCAGATGTCCGCGGCGATCTCCAGTGCTTTAGTGGCGACCTTCTCCGCCGAGAGTTTGGGATTGGCATAGATCAGCCCGCGCGCAGCAGCAAGAGCAAATGTCCCACCCGAGCCGATCGCGATAATGCGGTCATCAGGCTCAACCACGTCCCCGGTTCCGCTGATGAGGAATATATGTTCCTTGTCAGTCACGGCAATTACCGCTTCCAGCTTCTGAAGCATCTTACTGGTCCGCCACTCTTTGGCCAGCTCGACGGAAGCCTTCGGCAGGTTGCCGGAATATTCTTCGATTTTCTTCTCAAAAAGCTCAAAGAGAGCCAGGCCATCGGCGGCTGTACCTGCAAATCCACTGAGAATCCTGCCCTCCT
>JAOZPL010000310.1:0-2183 GCA_029932795.1 Candidatus Zixiibacteriota bacterium
GGAGGGGCTATTTCAAAAGGATCATTTTGTTGCTTTCGGTGGCGTACTCCGTCACCAGCCGGTACAAATAGACACCGCTGGCCAGCCAGGAGGCGTCATACTCAACATCGTGGCGGCCCTCGGAGAGAACACCAAGGTTGCGTCTGTCGACCGCTCGGCCCAGTATGTTAAAGACCTCGAGCCTGGCTTCGGACCTGAACGGAAGGACAAACGAGATAGTAGTCGTGGGGTTGAACGGATTAGGATAATTCTGAAGCAGTGCAAAACCATGCGGTATAGCGGAAGCCGGATCCTCGACGTCTGTTATTGTCATGTAAAGCTTGACGGAATCATCTACCGATACGGTCGTGTCCAGATGGGAGAATACGGAATAGTAGATCATATTAGCCGTATCCGGATTGAGAGACGGTACCCGGATGCTGAAATAGACCGCGACCGTGTCACCCGGATCAGCATAGATGACGCTATCCGGCTCCAGAGCTTCCCAATCATACGGACCCGAACCACCCGGGAGGGACATGCTCAGCTTGACGCCGTAGAAGTCAATGCCGTCACCATCGTTTCTCACGTCCACCCTGAAACATGCCGTATCACCCGGCATCGCCTGCCTGTTACTTGGAAGATTGATTGCCGAAATGGCAATGGTCGTGGAGGCAGCCGAAAGGGTTACCGATTTGAGAGCCTGGTCAGTCCAGGTGCTGTCGCCGGCGACAACGGTAGCGGTGCGGCCGTTGATCTTGAACGTGATCGGTTCTCCGGCTTCAGCTCCTTCGTCCAGCCCGGTCGTTGCGGGATCATCACCATAAACCGAAAAATAGCCGAATGTCCCTTCAAGGACAACGGTGTCTTTACCACAATAAACGCCGGAGGAATCATACGCCTGGATAATCGTTCCGACTACAAGTGGCTGGCCGTTGTAGGTGGAGGCAATGTTGGTGTCGGCGAACGAAGTGAAAAACGGGGTAGGGTTAATGCCCTGCCCTTGCGCGCCGGTCCCCATAGCCAGGAGTAACCCTCCGGCCATAATCGGTATCATTATCAGATTCTTCACAGTATCACCACTTTTCCCGTCCGGCCGGATATTACTCCGACCGGACACCAGAGATTCTGCCAACGTTTTACTTGAGCAGCATCATTTTCTTGGTTTCGGAATAGTTATCGGCACTCAGGCGGTACAGGTAAACGCCCGAGGCAACCATTTCCCCGGTACTGCTTCTGCCATCCCACACAATCTTGTTTTCACCGGCAACAGCCTGGCCGTTGAACGGCTCGGCAATAAGCCTGCCGAGAATGTTGTATACCTCGATTTTAGCCATACCGGCTTCGGGAAGGGTGAAGCTGATGGTCGTACTTGGGTTAAACGGGTTCGGGTAGTTCTGACCAAGCGAGTAAGTTCCCGGCAGGGAAGCTTCATTACCGCTCTTGGCCGTCAGGTTGAGCACCTCGATCCGATCCCCGTTCCCCGTCCATTCAAACGTTTCATTTGTCTCGGCACCATCGATGACGAGATAAAAATCGTCACCGGGTTTCAGTGACATACTCCGGGAAGCATAAACCGGCATAAAGCCGAACTGGCCGCTGGCCGACAAGGTAAAACTGCCTACCTTGCTGCCGTCTGATACGGCGTGAGCCGTCACGACCGCACCACGCTGAACCGTCCGTCCGTCGAAAGTGAGATTCGATGAGAATAGATTCACCCAGGTGGGCGTTACCATGACATCCGGCACGGCTGTCGAAGCCACCATCGTCTCGGTGGAGCTATGCCATACCGGCGCGCCGGGGACGCCCGGAGCACCCGGGTACACCAGCGCAGCACCGGCATCCATTTTAAGCCAGTAGCCGTTGCAGGGCTCCATGATCTCGAGCTGGTTGAAACCTCCGCCCGGCTCATAGATTTCGATCCCATTCTCGGTGAAACCATACGCGTAAAGCAGATGCCCCATGATACTAGCCAGCGCCTCGTCGGGAGTCAACTCGCTCTCCGGGAGATAGCTGACCAGGTTCCAGCCGGTGGTAAGCGGAATCGGCGTCGTGACCGGAACCACAAAGCCCTCGATCTCAAGGGTCACCGGGCAGCCTTCCTTCACTTTGATCCAGTAGCCGCTCAGGTGGTCAACTTCCCAGAGTGTGGAGAATATCGGGTAATCGGGATCATAGGTCAGCCCGCCTCGTTCGAATCCATT
>JAOZPL010000310.1:2193-2951 GCA_029932795.1 Candidatus Zixiibacteriota bacterium
GAATCCCAGGACAACATCGATGCATTCCATATAGTCACCGAGAACGTCGAGAATGTAATTGCTGCTGGTAGCAACGTTCCAGCTGACAAGATTCCAGCCTTCAGACAGCGGGCACTCTTTGATTTCGGTAGCGCCAGCCTCAAGACAGACCACCACCGGGTCAATGCCGTGCTCGGCCGGATAAATGACCACCGCAGGATCGGTGATGGCTTCACGGCCGTTGACGTAAAACCGAATAGTATCGTTGGTGCGGGCGCCATCATCCTGGAATTGATCGCTGGCACGATAGACCGGCATAGCGCGGTAGAGGCCGGGCAGTGAGTCCGTGTATCGCTGGCCCACCAGCAGATCAGTTACATATTCGTTGGAAACGCGGGCCTCGACTATCGAACCAAGCGGCAGCGGCTCGCCTAAATACGTGTTGGTTGAACAGGCGTAATCAACCCACTCGGAAGTGGGAATGACCTCTTCGACCGGTGTCAGAATAATCTTGATACCTTTATCGGAGAATATAATGCCGCTGGTATCGTTGGGATAGTAGCCTTCCTTGTGAGCGTACAGGTCAAAGGGATGGACCTGAACGCTGTCAAAGGCGAACGAACCGTGACCGGACGTGGTCGTAATCATCTCGGCGATTCCCACGGGGAAATCCGCCCACAGCTCCACGGTGGCACCTTCGATTTCTGAGCCATCCGGTTCGACCACCCAACCGCAAATAGTATTGGCTGAAGTATCGATCAGCACGCCGCCATTAATGT
>JAOZPL010000311.1 GCA_029932795.1 Candidatus Zixiibacteriota bacterium
TGGTGACGGCTCTTACCCATGACATCAATTTTCTGGGTGATACGGCCTTTGTAGTCGGCGAGTATGGCGTTCGGTTAACGACTACCGGCGATAATCCGCAGGAATCATTCCCCATCCGGCAGTATGACTTTTATGGTGGGTTCGTGGACGGGCTGGATGATGACACTGTCACCTGTGTGGAGGTGAGGGGCGATACGGTCCTCTTCGGCAGCACCAACGGCTTTGCCTATTCCACTGACAGATGCCAGACATTCACCATTGTCCGCCCCAATCTGGACAGCCTGGGAGCCGATTTTGTAATTAATCACACCTATTTCAACAGCCTGAACTTCAATGATTCAACCTACGGTATCACCGGGGATTTTGTCCCGGCTCTGGGGGTCAGGTATCCAGACACCGGTGCGGCGCACGTCTGGATTTCGGGGCGTCCGGTTACAGGCGGTTTTCAGGGACGATCAGTCGGGAAGTTCAATACACCAGTACTGGGCAATCTTGTTCTGGATACGATAACAGAAGATCCTCTGGTGACTGATACCCTCAATGCCGACACGGTGGCGTGGGCTATCCGCTGGCAGGCTGTTGATACGCTGGATTTCGCCTGGAATTTCGAGTTTGTGGGTGATTCCGTTTTCTCGGCGACCAATGCCGGCGTTAAGCTGGATGTTGGTGACGCTACTTATGCTTCGATCATTATTCCCCTGGTAGATGATTCTACCGGTGAGCCTCTTATTGATCCGGGTACGGCTGTTCTCGCGGTCGAAGCGGTCGACAGCCTGCTCTGGGTGGGCACTGACGATGGTACCGTGCGCCTCAGCCTCAGCGGTAGTCTTGGAAACAGGCTGTTCATGAAGGTCGATTCGACCAGTCCCGCGGATGAAGTGTACGCCTATCCGGTGCCGTTCCGCCCGCTGGAAGGGCAAACTGTTGATTTTCACTTCATTGTTGAAGAAGATGGTTACGTAACCGTGGAGATCTATGATTTTGCCATGAACCTGGTCGCACGACCGATCGACCGTGTTTTTTATCCGTCGGGCATATATCCCAACGGTTTCTCTCAGGGGCTGACGTGGGACGGTCGAAACGGGAGAGGGGATATCGTGGCGGTTGGAATCTACTATTTCAAAGTTGAATATGAATCCGGTGAGGTACACTGGGGTAAACTGGCGGTGATACCATGAAGATAATAAGAATGATCACCAACGGGCTGGCGTGGCTTCTGTTTTCAACTTTTGTGGTATCGTCGATAAGCGCTGAGGAGGCTGATGGCGGTTATGCCGGAGCATTCCTGAAGGTTTCGATCGGAGCGCGGCCAACCGCTATGGGAGGTGCTTATCTGGCTGTGTCCGATGATGGCGCCGCACCTCTATTTAACCCGGCCGGGCTGGCCAATCTGGAGCGGCCTCTGTTTGGGTCCTCGTATCGAGTCATGCGCCTTGATCGGACGCTCGGTTATGTTTCCTTCGTGTACCCGGTCCAGAATCATGCGGCGATAGGCGCCCATTGGCTCTACGCCGGTTCCGGTTCGGTCGATGCTCGGGACAGTGATGGTGATCTGCTTGGTCGGGAGATCAGCTTCAATAATCACCAGTTCGCCATCGTTTTTGCCAAGAGGTTTGAACGGTATTTTTCTTTTGGCGTCAATCTGAATTACCTGTACGCTACAATGCCTGAGATCAGCGCCGCCTCAGTCGGCTTTGACATCGGTGTGATGTTCTACCTTGACCAGTTGATGGATCGCGAGAAACGGGAAGAGCTTCCGGTGAGAGATATTCAGGCGGCGCTGACAGTGAAGAACATCTCGAAAATCTATTCGTGGAATGCCGAGAAGTACAATCTCAAATACTCCACCGACCATGTAGGGTACGAGCAGGAAGATAAAGTTCCGGTGGAGTTCGGCCTTGGAGTGGCAGCCCGTTTTCTTGAAAGGAACCTGCTGATAGCGGCCGATCTGCTTAAAAACGAGAAACAGGATCCGTTTTTGCATGCTGGCGCGGAGTATTATATAGCGGAACAATTTGCCCTTCGAACCGGGTATTCGGCTGGTCGATTCACCGCCGGTACCGGCTACCTGTTTCGAATCGGCCGTCAGGTCCTGCTCATAGACTATGCCTTCATGACCGATAAGGCGGATGAAGGTTCGGAGCATGTTTTTTCGTTCGACCTTCAGTTCTGAGGATACCTTCTGGATGAAAAAGCGTCACGTCCTGTTCCTGATAGTTCTTGGCTGTCACCTGGTCGGTGCCACCGGCGTTCGCGCGCTGGATGGTCTGGCCTTGATGAAGGTTGAACTGGCTGCCCGGCCGTCCGGGATGGGGGGCGCTTTTGTCTCAATAGCGGGAGATCCCAATTCCCCGGCCTATAATCCTGCCGGAGCGGTGTCGTCACCTCGGTTTACCATGTCCTTCGGCCACAACACGTACTGGGAGGACACTCGCATCGAAAGCGGCTACTTTGTCGCGTCGCTGGACAAGCGTACGTACATTCACGGCGGCATTCGGTTTGCATCCGTGGCTGAAATGGAAAGTCGCCAGGCTGCCACGCTGGAGCCGGAGGCGCTCTTTGACGCGAAAGATTATTCGATCAGAGCGGGATTGGCCTACGAGTTCAGCGACAGGTTCGCTGGCGGCTTCGCCTTTGGGTGGTTCTTTGAGAAAATCGATGCCTGGCGGGGGTCATCGTCCATCATCGATGCCGGTTTACTATACACCGTTACCTCGGCGCTTATGCTTGGCGCCTCCGTAACTAATCGAGGTTCGGATTTCACTCTGGATCTCTCGGGCAACCCGTCGAGCCGGGAGATTTCCCTTCCGACCATGTACCGCTTGGGAGGGTCTTATCGTTACGACAGGTACCTGGGAGCCATCGATTTTCTGCTGCATGATGACAAGGGCCATGTGCACGCCGGTGTCGAAGCCAACTTGCGGCGTGATTTTTCAATCCGGTCCGGCTC
>JAOZPL010000312.1 GCA_029932795.1 Candidatus Zixiibacteriota bacterium
AGTCAAAAACTTTTCTGGAAACAGTTAACCTCTCCAGAGTCATTGACGGCCCGGTCGAATCAATAGTGCCGATCGCGATGGTGTTGTCACCGCAGCTTTCCCAGATGAAGTTGACAGGTTCGACAAATGCCGTGTCGGTTGAGGTAAGCTGGAATTTCAGCTTCACCAGCGTGGACGGCAATGGCTCCGGCGAGATATTCTCCGGCAGCGTACCTCCGGTGAAGGCCCAGCCCACCCCGGCAATCTTCAATCGGGCGGTATCGCCCGCGATGATTTCATGGTAGTCAAAGTAATTCCACTCCGCATAGGCATCACCGATGACAGCGTCCAGCAGTGTCAGGACAGTGGTATCGTATTCCAGGTGAAACTGGAAGCCGAGGAATGTTTCGGTTCCGTCGACGAATTGAATCTCTATCCAGGCGGTATCCTCTTCCGGCACCACGACGTTCTCGATCAGGACGTGGTAAATTGAATCGTTGTCTGTGGCACGCGGCGGACTCTCCTGCCGGAGGTAGGGGAATGATTCTCCATACCGGGACATGAAAAGGCCTTCATAGCAGGGTTCCTCTGATCCCAACACCGCCTTACTCAGGCTCACCAGGTCGTCGGACGTCAGCATAATGCCGTCGCAGTTCATGTCAAACTGCGCGATCTGGACTTCGAGGTTGATCGTGAAGGCGTCCAGACCGTGAATGAAATAGTAGTTGGCCAGTACCAGATCGGCAACTGTGCTGGTGATACCATCAAGGTCAATATCGCCGGCAAAGACGGTGTCGCAGACATCGCCGAGGCCATCACCGTCGGAATCAAGCTGGTCGGGGTTGGGTACGCTGTCGCAGTTGTCACAGACGTCACCGACACCGTCGCTGTCGAAATCGGCCTGATCCGGGTTGAAAACACTCGGACAGTTGTCGTCCGGGCATTCGTTTTCCGGGTGATCGGGATCACCGTAGCCGTCACCGTCGGAGTCAGTGCAGACGACCCCGCTCTGGACAAGCGTTTGAGCCGGAAGGGAAAATTGTCCCCACTGATTCTGAGCGTCTTTGGCGCGCACTTTGTAATAGTAGGTTCCGGTTGGCTTGTCCGTGAAGGTATAAACGGTGTCGGTGATGGTGGACGAAATGATGCCCTGCGAGGTAAAGGTCACTGTCGGGTGAATATCATCGACATAGAACCCTTCCTCGGTCACATAACTATCTGTGAAATAAGAGAAGCGGATCCAGATGTTCTGGCCGGTAAAGTCCGAGAGATCAAATTGCCCCTCCACCCAGCCGCCGGATGACCCGGTGATGCCGTGACCGCGGTTGCTGCCGTTGGGATTGTAGGTGGTTGTGATACTGCCGGGGATAGGCATGAAATCAACACTGTTTGTCGAGACCTCAACATAGGCGTAATCCCAATCCTGTTCGATGTCATACCAGGTCCAGAACTCAAGAGTGTCGCCCGGCTGGACTGCGTATGGTTCCATAAGCTGAAAATGTCGCGCAAGGTTGTCTGCCTCTCCGGAATAGAAGCTGGTCGGGGTTGATTTGCTCCGGATACTCGATACTGTGAAGTCATAGTTTTGCCAGTTATCGAAATTGGCTGCTGAGTCGGTAATGACCTGCAGCCCCTGAAGCTCAACCAGCTCGAAAGCTACGGCTGGGTTCAGCGTGTCATAGAGTGTCCACAAAACGTCATAGGAGTTGCTGTCCACCACCGGCGGCAGGATTATCTGCGGTTTGTTCGGAGCGCGCAGAGAGTAGATTGAGCCGGCGATCCTGGTCAGAAAGAGGTTTGGCAGCAGGTTCTCGTCGATCAACTCGGGTACGCGATACAGGGGCGGCCAGAAACCGTCCCAGGCGCCTCCGACCTCAAACGTCATGCCGAAAATCTTGTTCTTGGTGGTTTGCTCACCGTAGCTCCAGTCGTCGCTGTCTCCGTTGGTCACGTACAGGGTCCAGCCGGGTCCGGGGATATAGCTGTTAAATGCCCGGATAGAGTCACCCAACTGCTCGAAGATATCGTTGTCAGGTGTGTATTGTTGCGTGTATCCCCAGGGCCAGAGCACGAGGTTGGAGTAAGAATGGTAGTAGATTGCAATGACGAACTCGTGGGCTTCCGTGAAATCTCTCATATTCTGCGTTTCCGGCTCGGAGAACGGGCCTGTACCGCGATACGTCTGTGACGATGTATTTGGTGATGAACCCAAATCGTCATAACCCCACATGTAACCGAAGTTGCGATTGAGATCTACGCCGTACGTACCGTCGCCGTTGTACCTGCGGTTTTTTCTCCACATGCCACCGCCCCCCGGTTCAATGACTTCATTGTGATAGTACCCGTCAGGGTTGACCATCGGTACAAGCCAGATTTCACGGTTGTCAACAAGGTCCTTTACCTGCGGGTTAACGGCATAGTTGTCGGTCAGGTAATCCATGAAATAGAACAGGACTTCGGGTGTGATTACTTCCCGGGCATGGATAGCCGCAGTGAACAAAATCTCCGGTTCGTCCTCGTCAATATTCGGGTTATCGGATATCTTTACCGCCCACACGTCGCGCCCTTCCATCGTTTGCCCGATACTCTGCTTGGCGGAGACAATGTCCGGATGGTCGTTTACTATCGTGTCAAGGTAGGCATTGACCTCGGCAAGGGTCTTGTACCCGCCCATGTCGGTCGGCCGCATGAACATGCGCGAACGATAAAACTCCGCGACATCCTCGTGGATTATCACAGCCTGGTAGCCAACTTCCTGCAACTGCTCCAATTCCTGGGTATTAGTGATGATCTCAAAGTAGTCGTCGCCCCGGTATGCAATGTCCAGATGTCGGCCGAGTAGTTCTACATATTGTGCCTTGTTTTCGAAATAGACTTTTGCCTGCATATTGTTTTGATTGCCGGCGTAAGCACGCCCCATTGTGAGGAAAATGAGAAGGAACAGCAGAATCGGAG
>JAOZPL010000034.1:0-3950 GCA_029932795.1 Candidatus Zixiibacteriota bacterium
GGGTGGAAGAGATCAAGAAACTATTGTCTTGATATCAGGTCTTATGTGCCGGTCCCTGCAGAGTGGGGATACGTCTGGTGTAATTGACTACGGTGGCTGACGCAGGAGTTGGATACCATCCCCTCGCAACTATTAGTTGCCCGAATTCCAATGACAGTATTATATTCTTTGATATCAGGCAAAGACGTGCCTTTATTGCCTGTGGCAGCAACGCTGGAGCGTAGCTGCACTTGACCGCTTCCTGGTTGAGTTGGCGCGTATTAGCCATCGTTAGGAGTTGTAAGTGCCCGACGACGATACATTGAACATGAGTGAGTCCGGGGGAGCACCTCGGGAAGATCCGCTGGGGATTATAGGTTGGCTGATCGGGGGAAAATACAAGATACGCTCCTACATCGGCGGTGGCGGCTTTGGTGAGGTCTATGACGGCTACAACGTAAACCTGGTCGAGCAGCGGCTGGTCATCAAGTTTTTCAAACGAGTACAGGCGCGTGACAGGTTTGACCGAGAGGCCAAAATCCTCTGCATGCTCGACCATCCCAATATCTCGCGTGTGGTGGACTATCTTCCCGACGAGGGGGCGTTGGTAATCCACTACATTGATGGTAAGGACGGCGGGGAAATGCTCAGGGAGTCCGGTCCTCTGCCCAGTAATACCTTGTTGGCGGTAGCGCGGGCGTTGACTGGTGCCATTGCCTATGCCCATGAGAGAAAAGTGGCGCACCGGGATATCAAGCCGGGTAATATCATCGTCGACCACAAGGGGCATGTCTATGTCATCGATTTCGGTATCGCCAAAGAGATTGGCGGCACCGCGACCAAAACCGGCTACCAGGCGTTGACGCCAATGTTTGCCGCACCGGAACGTCAGATGGGGGATAAGGCGTACAACCCGTTCCTCAGTGACATCTATGAAATAGGGATTACCCTCTTCAATTTCGCCACCAACAGCATGCCTTACCGGAATCCGGTGGCGCCAAACGTGGATGAGTGGGGGGGGGCTGTGGCCAGGCGGTTGTCACCTGCCTTTCGCCGGATTCTGAAAAAGGCGACTCATCCCGACCCGAATCAGCGCTACCAATCAGTGGCTGAAATGGCTGAGGACCTGCGGCACCTGGAGCAGGTCTATACCGGGACCTCCAGAAAACCGATCCTGATCGGTGTCACAGCCGTCGTGCTGGCGGTGGCCGTATTCTTTGGTGCCACTGCCATCAGGAACATGCTTTCACCAGCAGGGAAGCCTTCGTCCGTTTCCGAGTCTGATCAGACAAGCGGCGAGTCACCTGCGGATACCGGGGAGCTAGGCACTCAGCAGGCAGGAGCTGCAGGTGATACCACCGCCGGGGCGGATAGTCTGGCCTCGGTGGTGTCGGCTGGTCAGACCGGTTTACCGGGAAAGCCCGAGCAGCAGGTTGCGCAGGAAGAGGCGCCCCCGGTCGAAGATAAGAAACCATCCCCACGTCTTCGTGTCCAGGTGCGACCGAAAGGTATCAAGGCGCTGTTGGTGGATGGCAAACTGAAAACGTCAGGCAGAGCGTTTGACGTCGAGCCGGGTTCCCACCAGGTAACAGTCGTCCATCCCCAGTATCCAATCCTCAAAAAGACCATCCGCGTCTCGGACAAGTCCAGGGACATCACCTACGATATGGATAGGGAGTTTGCCACGGCTGACACGGTCAATATCCAGGCGGCTATTCTCCCATTTTCGAAGCGGCACCTGCTTGAATTGACACTCAACGGCCGCAAACGAGTTTACACCAGCTTCCCGGTTATGGATTTGAGCACTCTGGCCGGTGACTGGCAAATTAAAGTTGACGTCCTGTTGGTGGACAGCTATGCTGAAGCTGCTCCGAAAGTAGATTCAATAGTGACGTTTCCGCATGGTGGCGGACCGCGCCATAAAGTTCGGGGTGCTGAAGATATTATCAACCTGACGCCCGGTGAAAGCGGCAGTGCGATTCCGCTGCTCATCTACTGGTCGGAGTGACAGGTTAAAACATACAGGTGAGGAGAAAGCATGCGTAAGTGGACCCGTATTCTGAGGGTTGTTGCGGTACTGGCCCTGCTGAGTTTCGCTCAGGTGCTGGTACTGCCGCAGATGGTTCAGGCCCAGACACCTGAATGCACGTACGATAAAGAAAGCCCATCTTTGGAAAGCGCCCGACTTAATTTCAGGATTACCAATTACGATTGCGCGGAGATGGAACTCAATGACTTGCTGGCGGACGAGTCGCTGGATCTTCAGGCTAAAGCAGACGCCCACATTCTCCTGGCTGCCGTTTACTATGCCAAGGTACGGGATGACAAGGAAAAGCGGTCTCGGGTTATGGAGCAGTTCGTGGCCGCCTTCCAGTCTCTTCGTCAGTGGCGTGGCGAGCTGGATATCAAGTCACCGGAATTCCTGGCTCTGATGAAGGAAGCCCAGGAGCTGGTGGACAAACAGGAGAAGGCGGCGGATGCCGTCAAAGAACAGATACCGGAAGCCAAGATGGAGCCACTGATTACCCAGAAACCCGGTGAGGAGAAAAAACCCTGGTACAAGCGTTGGTGGGTTCTCGGTATCGGGGTCGGTGTGGTCGCAACCGCCGTGGCAGTGGCTGCCGGTGGAGGCGGTGATGACGGCGGGCAGCCTCCCGATGAACTGCCCGGCTTCCCGGTTCACCCATGAGCAAAACCGGTAACAGCCTTGTATTGGACAGGGAAGTTGATATGAATAATAGTCAAATGAATGGTGATAAAGGAGTGGTGAAGATGTACAAGTTGCTAAGGTTCACTGTCTTGCTGGCATTGGTTGTGGTTCTCATGGCCTCGGCACAACTGTTTGCCCAGGCGCCGAACACCCTGCTGTACCAGGGGAAGCTGACCGATTCCGACGGGGCGCCCATCACGGACTCGACCGTAGTGCGTTTCTGCATTTACCGCACCCCTGAAACCGAAACGGCAACGTGGATTGAGACCCAGAAAGTTGGCCCGAATGCTCAGGGTATCTTTTCGGTGGAACTTGGTTCGGTGACGCCGTTCTCCAGTACTTTATTCGATGGGGACCCGCTCTGGCTGGGTATCACGGTTGTTACGGAGGGGGTGGAGATGCTTCCGAGGCAGCAGATTTTGTCGGCGCCTTATGCTATTAATACTGCTAATGTGCCGGGCATCGCAAACGCTCGCAGGTCCTCCGGCAGTGTGGCTCTGGGTAGTACCATGCAAGATATTGAGACAGTCAGTATAACAATACCTGCGCCGGGATACATTGTTCTCGAAGGCAGATGCTTTGCTAATTTCAGCGGGACAACTAGTTCAAACACGGCAATCTTCCAAATAGACCAGACTGCTGGTGGATCGAGCCAAGTGCCGTATTATGTAATGGCTGGGCTGGGAAGCTATGCAACCACGGCCGGAGGCCTTTTTCCGGTATATGTGAATAGGGTATACTATAAGGCGGCAGGGACTCACACCTTCCGGCTGGAAGGTTATCATGGTGGCTCCGGATCGGTAATTGCCGTGTTGCCATGGCTGACGGCAACCTATTACCCGAAGTCCTATGGCACCGTGGAAATGGCGCCGCCGGTACCGGGTGATGAGGAGGCAGCCATCGAGGTCGCGGAGACGCCGCCGGCAAATCCTGAGTTGGGGGAATAGGATTCAGAACAGCCTTTTGGGTTAATTAGCTGGATCTAAAAAGCCAGAAGCTCATGTGGGAAGGTGTCATATGAAGAATATATCACTTTGCGGACTCAGCACGGTGTTGATGATATGTCTTTGCCTGGAGACCGCCACGGCACAGATGTCCAGCGGCGGGTACGCCATTCCGGTCGGGGGGTTTGTCGGTGGCGGCGGCGGCTCCAGCAGTTCCACCAGCGCCGTAATCGGCTCCATCGCCACCGGACCTGTCGGATTCTCCTATTCGTCCGGCTTTGCCGTCTCGGGAGGAGTGATCCCAATATCAGCTCTGG
>JAOZPL010000034.1:3960-6209 GCA_029932795.1 Candidatus Zixiibacteriota bacterium
CTCTCGCGGTCAATTATCCGGGAGGAAGGCTGGTGGATACGGTAACGGTCCAGGTACGGACCCTGAAGATCGTGGTTCCCGGCAGTGGCGGATCAGCCACCGGAACCTTCTATTATCGTTACGGAGGTCAGCAGTCATACACTTCGGCTGCGATGACAGCCGGCACCGGTGACACTCTGTCATACAGCGTGGGGACGGGTCTTCTGACCAGCAGGGGATTGGACTACTATATGGAGGTAAACCAGGGCGGCCTGTCCGGTGGCGTAGGCAGCATGAGCTCGCCGTACGCCTTTGTAGTCAGCATGACGAATGGCCAGGGCCAGCGACCTTCAGCGATGCCGGATGCCAGCTATCGTATTATTGGCGTACCGATTGACGTCAGTGGCTCGGCCAGTGTCCAGTCGGTATTTGCCGACGATCTTGGTGATTATGACACTCGCTACTGGCGTCTGGGGCGGTATGTGTCGGCAGGCGATTCGGTCGTGCCTTATCCCAATTCGGCCAGTGTGGCCCCGGGCAAGGGATACTGGTTGATTGCGCGCGGCGGCAGGACCTACGGGGCAGCCGGGTACTCAATGCGTCCCAACTATACTTATGGGAGCACGCAATATTATGAAGTGCCGCTTGACTCCGGGTGGAATCAACTGGCCAACCCGCTGCCGTTCAACGTTGATTGGAGCGAAGTACGCTTTGATGACAACGGTGTCGTAAAGGCGCATGATGCCGCTGTGCTTGAAGACTCCGCATATTACTACAACGGCTCTGCCTATACTACCGTTACGACCATAAACGGCTGGGAAGGAGTTTTTGTTTTCATAAAGAAAAGCGGTGTGAGCGCTCTGTTTGAGTATCACGAGGCAACTGCGTCGCCCAGCCCGACGCATGACCAGCCGTATGCCTCTGCGAGCTCAAGTCCTGTCTGGCAACTGGAACTGACGCTGGAGGAAAACGGGCGTTACGATGCCGGCAACTTTGTTGGGGTTTATCCAAACGCCCTGGCCGGTCCGGACGGTTATGACTTCTCCGAGCCGCCCCGGGCCCCGGAAGGGCCTATGCTGGCGTTCCGGCTGCCGGGGGCGGACAGTCGCCTGCGACGCTCGGACTTTCGCCCGCAGTTCGCCGATGGTGCCACCTGGGAGGTGGTAATGACAGCCGGAACAGCCCGGAGAATGACGGTAACTGGCGTGGATAATCTTCCGGGTGATTTGGAAGCATGGCTGATTCTGGATGTCGGTACGGTGGTGCCACTGGTTGACGGAGAGCAGATAGATGTTCCCGATGATGCAACATCTGCGCAGCTTGTGGTTGGCAACCATCTGTATGCCTCCGACCGGGTGTCAGAAGTGCTGCCTGATAACTACGCGCTCAATCAGAACTTCCCTAACCCCTTCAACCCGCGTACCAGCATCCGTTTTGCGCTGCCGTCTGCAGCGCACGTGAAGTTGGAGGTGTACAATATCCTGGGGCAGCGAGTTTCTGTCCTCCTGGATGAGTGGCGTGAGGTAGGGCACCACACGGTTGTATGGGACGGGCGTGATAATAACGGGCGTGGTGTGGCCAGCGGAGTATATTTCTACCGGATTGAGGCGGAAGGTTTCCGTGATTCGAAAAAGATGCTCCTGTTGAAATAGGCACGCTTCTGATGTAACCCGATAGTGGGGAGACCGGCTCCGGCCAGTGTGAACCTCTGGAGTCGTCTCCCGGCTATCGGTTGAGAGTATTGACTACCGCCGTTGTTAATGCCTATATTTGTAATGGTTCTATCTGATTCTTCTTGACTATGAAAGGGGAAAATGGGTAAACCAGCTGCCAGAGTGGGCGATTCAACCGCTCATGGTGGGGTTATAACAGGCCCCGGGGAGCCGACGGTGCTGATTGGTGGCATGCCGGCGGCAAAAATGAATGACATGCACACCTGCCCGGCTGTCAATCCAGGCACACCGCCACCACCGCATGTGGGGGGTCAGATTATTGCCACAGCGATGACGGTCTTGATCGGCGGTCAGCCCGCCGCCAGATTGGGTGACACCGCTATCTGTTCCGGCCCTCCGGCGACAATCATCATGGGTTGCAACACTGTTCTTATCGGTGACGGCGGTGGGGGGGGTGGCGGAGGTGGAGGCGGCACCGGCAGTATGGCAGAGGCCGAGGGCGCTGATAGCGGTGAAACGGAAACACATTATTTGGATGTGAAGTTTGTGGATGGGGGCGGATTCCCGGTCGGTGGCGCGGAGTACACGATAAAGAAA
>JAOZPL010000034.1:6219-11227 GCA_029932795.1 Candidatus Zixiibacteriota bacterium
CCGCGACGGCGAGACTGTCAAAATGCTTGTAGAGGCGGTGGGTGTTGACGATAATGCCAAAGCCACCTTTGAAATCTGGGAGCGGGATATCAATCGGGCCGATCGGGCGATCAAGACAATCAGCGATGTGGCGATCAGTGACGGCAAGGCGGAAGCCGAGTGGCAATATGAGTGGACTGACGAGGAAGAGGCTGACTCCCAACAGAGCGGCAGTAATAAGTACTCACAGCCGTCGTATTATTTCACAGTGAAGATGGATGACTGCCAGGCGCGTTCGGCTATCCTGGGGTACAAGGATTTTGTTGAGATTGAAGCTGAAGATGCCGAGGGCAACCCGCTGAAAGGCGACACCTATCGTGTTTATCTTGCCAACGGTGAAGTTCGCGAGGGGAAGCTTGACGGTAAAGGTTACGCCAAAATAGAAAACGTGCCGCCCGGGAAATGGGACGTGGAGTTTCCTGACGGTGCGTTGCCCCATGAAACCTCCTAGCAGATGCGACCAGGTGGCCTTTGATGGTTGTTGAACAGGTTTGCTTGGGTGGTTTTGCCCGACACGAACTAAACAGAGCGCGATAATTACCCATGGGTAAAGCAGGGAAAAAGAAGAAGAAAAAAAGAAAAATCATAAAGGCTGATGCCACCGTCAAGATTGTCAGCATACCTAAGTTCTTTGCGCCCTCACAGGAGAAATGCACTATCCGGTATTCGCTGAAAAGAAAGGGTGAAAGCATCGGCAAGATGGCCAAACTGGAGATCAAAGACAAGGAGGGCAAACGAGTCTATTACAGTGGTGCTAATCTGGGGATCGGTGGCGATGGAGAATTCACCATTAATTGGGATGGCAAGGATGAGGGGGGGAAATATGTTACTCCGCTTCAATCACCCTTCACTGTTCTGATTGCAATGACGAATAAACCCGGGATCAAGCATGAGAAGAAACTGAAGGTGGAAATCAAAGAGATATTCCTGTGGGTGGATGCTCCTGACAGCAGGCTGCTTATGAATGATCCGGCGGGAAAAATCTGCGCTGTAACTACGGTTATGCTCAAGAAATCCGACGGCAGTAAATGCGTCACAAGAATACCGATTGATGTGTCTTTTACTTTCAGTGATCCGGCGCCAAACAACACCAAGAAAGCAGACTCATTTGAATATGACACGGCAACGCACAAGTATCTTGGGAAAAGGAATGATCCGAATGCAACCTTCTGGGCCGCCCATCCCGATTGTACCGCCTTGACCTCAAGTCCTGACAGTTACAAAACCAAGTGCAAAGTCGGGACAATAACTTCCGCCGGGGCGGATTGCGGCAAGGCGAAGGTATACTTCACGCCATCGGGTGTCGGCAAGGATAATTTTAAGCTGAAGGCAGAAGTCTTCGCAGCAGATGGCACCACGGTACTCTCAAAAAAAGACACGGGCAAGTTCACGGTTTGGAGAAAAATCCATTACGCTCAAATCTATACAATGGATGGAGAGAACTATATCGATGCGGCCACAACGCATGCGAAGATCGGTCCTGCCTATGAGGCAAAGGCGTACGTCCTGTACTCCAGAGCAGCGGTGAAAACTCTGAATGCAAACCTGACGGTGAAATATATCGGGTTGTATAAAACCGGAGGAGGCATGAAGAACTGGCCCGCCGATTTCTCTCCCCAGAAGCTGGAATCCACTCCAAATGAGCTTCAGCCAACGGCAACGGAACTAACTGACTACGCCGGCGCGGATGCCGTCAAGAAAGCTGCAGCCAAGACAGCCATTGAAGCCAAAGCTGCGAAATGGTTCAGCGCCATTGTTGCGGATTATAACTCTTGCGTATCCAAGTGGTTTACCGCTGCAAACGTGCCTGCCGGGAACACGCTGCTGGCAGTCAAATACTACCATCCAAAACTATCAGGGTTGGCTGACGGCGCCACTAATTTCTGGCCGGCCGGGATAAGCATAAACCTGGCTAATCCCGGCTCAGGGCTGAATACTCCGGGTGACCCGGATCAGGCAACATGGAGAGAAGTTCAGGGTTTTAACCGGGGAACGATTTCCGTTATTTTCAAGAACTATGGGACGGCTGCCAGACTTCAGATCGTATGCCGGCACGAGATTGGACACGCCACCAAAAGCGCGTTCAAGCGAGATACATTTGGGGTTGGGGATCATTCGGCCAGCGGTCTCATGACACCTTATGGGGCTTCAAATACGTTCAGCAATGCTGACATCAAGATACTGCGTGGCTTCAAACGATGAAACGCTATGGCGGGATAAAAAGGTACCTCTTTATGCTCGTTCTGTCGAGTTCGCTCCTTTTATCTGGAGGATGCTATGGAGGAAATATGGATATGCAGATTTCGTTGAAGGTTGACAAACCCGAAAAGCCTGTCCGTCATATGAATGGTGTGCCTGTCTATCCGATGGGGCATGACATCTCATTGACAGCGGAGTTTGTCAACAAGGGCAAGGATAACCTGAGTATAGAGGATCCGCAAACCTCACAGAAGGTCCTCTTGTGGTTTCTTCCGGAGGACGAGACCGATGAGATTGTGTTCGAACTCAATCCCGGTACTATTGATGTTACTGGTGAAAGGACAGCGCCAATAACAAGTGACATCCAGCTTGGCCCTAAGGAGAGTATCAGCGTTTCTATTGAATTCAACAAGTATTGCGGGGATAGATGTTTTTCTCCTGGCAAGTACGAGCTATATATTGAGTTTATGGAAATAAAGTCTCCCCGATTAGAATACGGCATTGAGTTCTGTCCGCAATCTGTTCCGAATCTCATAGCGATTACGATCAATGAAGACGGGGACAAGTGGTTTCGTGAAGAATCGTTATTGTGGCTTCAAAAACTTCCTGAAAAGCCGGATATTAAACTGGCCGTTGAAGGAGAGACGGATGATCAAAAGACAGTCAGAGAGACCAGGAATCGTGAGAACGCCAGATTGTATCTGGAGAAGTGGCACGTTCAACAAGAGACAGAAACCATAAGGGACTTCTTTGAGAATATAAGGTTGAAGTGACTGTACCTGAAATATGTTCATTATGGTTTGCTTTCTTAAAGGAGTTGTTTGAGTGACGGATCCGGACAAAGACAACAGGTTCAAAATGACTCTCCCGGATGGCTGGGAGGACGAGACTGTTTATTCGTACAAAGGGCCTGAAGACAGCGGTGTCCAACACCGATTATGTCTGGTTATTGACAGAACCGCCGGTGATGTCGAAGCTGAGGAATACGCGCGAGCCCGGATCGACGCAACGATGTGCTCGCTGCAATCAGCCGAACTGGTCAACGAAGGTCCACGAACGCTGCCCAGCGGCAAGCAGGTCTATGAGGCAGTGTGCAAGTGGGTGCCGGCGGACGATCAGGTGATTTATCACAAGCAGATCTTTCTGGTGACAGATGGCGTGGGGTATACATTCAGTGCCAATTTCTCGAAGAAAACGCTCAAGACAATCGGTGTAGAGGTAAATGGTATAATCGATTCCTTTGCGCCACTGCCTGTTTTGGAAGAGTGACCTGACAGGGTGATCGGATATGGAACTCAAGTTTACCAAGGGTACCGACACGGAACACGAAATCAAACTGGACTCGAGTTTGATCTCCGCCAGTTGGCGCTGTGGTGCTGCTATTGTCGGTCATCCCGCCTCGTTTGAGGTGCGCACGGCCTTTGTTGGTGACGGGGCACCGATCAAGGTAAAAGGTAAGAGTGAGGGCGGCACAAGCCTTGGCAAGGTCAAGGGTGTCGTTAATGCCAACACCTTCGTAGGCAAGTTTGACGTACCGGAGGATATCGACCCTGATGATCATGTCTATTTCAAAGTGAAGTTGCCGAAGAACGGCTTGTCCGGCGTTTCAGATGTTGTCCCGGTGATGTTTGTCAACGTTCGTAACATGCGCTGGAGTGCTCAAGAGGCCAGACGGGGGGATGTGCTGAAACTATCAGCTGACGTTTATGGTCTCAAAGACGGCAATGAGTGTATCGTGACCATATACGAGTATGACCGCGACGGTATCAACGACAGGATCGTCGAGCTGCCGGCAGTCGTCAGGGATGAGAGAATTGAGATTGAGTGGGAGTACGAATATCACGAGGATACCGACGAAATCCCCACCGAAGAGGAGATGCAGGAATACGGCAAATCGTATAATCCGCCGGAGTATTTCTTTACTGTCAAGTTCGCCGGGGTGGAATTCGGCAAGGAGCAGGAATCGGGGCTGCTGACTTTCAAGGATTGGGTTGAGATCGAGTTGAAGGACAGGGAAGGGAAACCGGTACCCCGTAAGGACTACATACTGCGCCTTCCTGACGGACAGGAAAGGCGTGGGACACTGGACGGAGACGGACTGGCTAGAGAAGACGGGATACCCCCCGGGAGATGTGTGATCGAATTCCCTGACCTTGAGGAAATAGACTCAACGGAATAGCATACAGGAGAATCGGTGGCTGACGGTTTCTTTTACATAATAAAACCTGACGATTCCCCTTCCAAGATCGCGAAGCGTTTCGGTCTGGCCAGCTGGAAGACAATCTGGAACCATGGCAAGAACAAGGAGTTCCGAAAAGAACGCAATAACAACCAACAACTGATCTATCCGGGTGAACGTGTGTGGATTACGGGCGCGTTACAGGCTCGAGGAGCTGTTGCGAGCGGCGGACGCGGTCGCTTTGTGGCACCCCCGGCCAAGACGCGCAAGGTGGTCCAGATCAAAGCCAGAGTACAGGCAACTCAGTCGGCGAGGGGGACGTACGACATCGCTCCACCCAAAACGCACCACGAGTTCATCAGCAAATCCAGCGACAAGGCTATGGCTTCGAACAAACCTACAGTGCTGGTTCGCAACTGCAGTACTATCGTGCTTGAGGCTGAGACCGACCCGGCCAATCAGAAGGATGTCAGGTGGAGCGTCATACCAAACCCCATTCCCAACACCTCTATGCCCCTTCTCATACGTATAGGGACCAAAGTGTTTCTGTCTACTGATGCCTCGGGCGGTTACTCTATTGCAGCATATCTG
>JAOZPL010000035.1:0-5583 GCA_029932795.1 Candidatus Zixiibacteriota bacterium
GACCTTGACATGGAAGTCAAACCGTGGTGAGCCGTTGCCAGGGGTGACATCGTACCAGTAGGTGGGGGGATGGTTCGGATTCTGGCCGCCCTGCGGCTCGCATTTCACCGTATCCCTCACCTCAAGCTCTTCGCCCCAGATCTCAAATGCCAGATCGATCGATGCTCCTGCCATTGGATGAGGCGGCACGTACCGCAGTTCAGACCAGGTCAGCAGATCCATGCCATCCACGCCATATGCCCAGACAGCGTCGTCATTCCAGTGGGCGATTGATGTCTTCCAGCCAAAGAACGCATCATCATCGAAGGGATCTGCCTGAACATCAAGCCAGTAGATGACCGGCTCATGCTCCGTACCCTGTTGGATGAAGTCATCCGGGTTAAGATAGAAGACATACTCCCAGCATACTTCATCCCCTTCAGGCCATGGTGTGTAATAATCCGGTGGTTCGAACCAGCCTTCCTGGAGTCCGGCCGCATGGATAAAGACGTCGAAGGGGGGATGCCCCAACCAGAGAAGCTCACCCGGCATGCTGTAGGGTACTTGAGGCGGGTCGGCCGGGATGTCCGCATGGATACTCAGGGTGAAATCCACGGCCGTTGGGTCATCGCCTAAGGGTATATAGTCATGGTACCATGATCCGTAGACGTGGATTTCTAGAATCGGTCCTGTAACCGTGCACAGGAAATCGTCAGCCAGGACGTATGGGCCGTACTGCGGGTGGTAGAAGGCACTTACATCCATCCCCTCGGGGGTCAGGTCAGGGTCCTGCTGCCACTTCAGTTCCATGTCCTGCTGCGGGGAAGCGGGAGAACTTGGAGCCAATTCCGAGGCGTTGATTCTCTCAGTCGTCCTCTCCAAGTCCATCCAGGCTGGCCGCTTGGCTGGCTTATTCTCATTCGCTGCCAGGAACACGGCAGCGGCGAAAATCAGTGCCAGAGCAACAATGAGAGTTTTCTTGATCATAACTCCTCCACATTAATTTGTTCAGGCGAAGTCTCATCCTCGCCATTTATGTTAAAAAAAGATCTCTTAAAATCAGTTTTGACGCTGACTCCACGAGCTTAACTTGATTGCTTCCAATATCTTAAGCGAGCGCCTACAAATCCGAAGCACTCAAACGCATTATTCGTCAACCGTCTAGGCGGCACGAGGTGGGATATGTCACGGCTTCGATCAAGTCATTGATGAAATGGGAACACGCATTAACAAGCGATTTACCGGAGTTTCTCGCGAATGTCCCCATTATCCTTTGGTGCCTTCGAAACAAATATAATCCCCCCCTAGTCTATTGTCAAGGCATTTCTATTGAACAAGACCTATCATGGACATACACGACCCATATGTGTGCTGTAGCATACCTCTGGCAGATGAGAATTCGACGGCAACGGCAGACTATATGTTCTCAGGGGCATGTTGCCGGCGGTGTATAGCTGATGAACAAGAAGTCGATAAGCGCCGTCAGATCACTGATATCGATCAGACCTTCCACATCACCGTCTATATTGGCTTCTTCTGTGCAACAAAGTGGTGCATACGAGATGAACAGGTAATCGATCAAGCGGGTCAGATCACTGACGTCGACCAACTCTTCCGTGTCGCAATCCACGTTGCCCCTCAGACCGACACAGTCACAGGCATCGCCCGCACCGTCACCGTCGGAGTCCTTCTGGTCGGGGTTCCAGACCTGCGGGCAGTTGTCGGTGACATCCGGGACACTATCACCGTCATCATCATCATCGCAGACATCACCCAGCCCATCCTGATCGAGATCTTCCTGGCCGGGATTGAAATCATCGGGGCAGTTGTCGCACACATTGCCCAATTCGTCACCGTCATCGTCCTCCTGCAACGGATTCGGATCAAGGGGGCAGTTGTCGGCAGTATCAGGAATCGTATCGTCGTCATCGTCAAGGTCACAAATATCGCCTTGTCCATCACCGTCAGTGTCTTCTTGAGAGGGATTTGCGACCAGTGGACAGTTATCGGTAACATCGGGAATGCCATCATCGTCGTCATCATTATCGCAGATGTCACCTGCCATATCACCGTCGGTGTCTGTTTGGGCGGGGTTGTAGTCGCCGGGGCAGTTGTCAACCAGTTCGCATATGCTGTCGTTATCCAGATCAGGACAGCAGTTCCAGGACACCGTTTCGCCATCCACCCAGAAAAAGGGGTAGCCGGGAACGTCAACCCAGAAAGCATACCAGCCCCACCACTCGTCACAATAGTATTGAAAAATGTGGCAGAGGTCTGGTTCGGAGCTTACATCGTACGTGACAGAAGGCCTCAGGCCCGGGCCGGGATCAGTATATTCAACACCGATATAGAACGGGCGCTCAACACAGCAGGGAGCAGGGAAGGTGACCGTACCTGCCTCCGGAAACGCAAATGTTGCCGAGTCGCAGGACAATGGAATACGGCAGAGCTCAGCACCGGGACCGTAACAACTATCCGGTGCGTAAAGCAGGTCGTAAACCACAACGTCGAGCAGTATCGGCCATTTGTAAGGGCGGGGATCATAAATGTCGAGCGGATCCATCAAGGTGAATGTCAGAGCCGTGATCTCAAAGGGGTACGCGGCGGAGTCGCACACCGACGGATCAAAATAAGTGACCGTCCGCTCCCCGAAATGATAATCAGAGTAAAAACCAAGGATGGAATCATCGGGATTATGTTTGAACAGTGTGCATGCAGTTTCGATTTGTCTGAAGTCGGGCAGTCTGACCGGCTGGGGCGCTGGAATGACGGTCGCAGTTTTCCTGCTAAAGCTGTCGGCTGCGATGGAGCCGATCAGGCAGAGAATAAATCCGAATAACATTAGTACTGTTTTTCTCAACATGTGATCTGCTCCCGTGTCACCCAAAAGAGTAACGGTGATATCCTGCCTGCTGCTTTGTGCCTTTGACCGTTGTGATTTGAACTCAACAATTAAAATATAACCCCTGCTGGCATCGCAGACAATACATATAATTTAAGGTGGCTGGATATTCCTGTGATTAGAGCCTGAAGAGAGCAGACGAATGGCAATATGGACTCAACGCGTTATCATTCAATGAGATAGCCTGCGATACCGGCTGGTGAAAGCCCGCCCGCTGTCACCCTGGCAGACCCCTGATGGCTTAAAAAAGGTGTTGACAGGACTGTTCGCAGCCGATATAATAAAATATGTTCACAGGTGGCCTTCAGTAATTTTTTCTCAGGGTTTGTATCTTTCGGTCAATTCTTGCAAAAAAGTCAATCTGGAGACATCAGCGCAATAGTGCGCAGTAACAGGTTTATCTTGGGTAGCGAGATTACTTTGTCAAAAGGTTCGTGAAGGGGTAAACGAAACCGGAGAGTAGAATGAACATCTACGTCGGCAATCTGTCTTATCAGACAGGGGATGATGATCTACGCCAGGCTTTTGAGAGCTATGGTCAGGTCAGTAGTGTAAACGTCATCAAGGACAAGTTCACCGGTGAGTCCAGAGGTTTTGGATTTGTCGAGATGTCCAATGACGATGAAGCCCAGGCGGCGATGAGTGGTCTTAACGGCACCGAGCTGCATGGACGCACGCTGAGTGTCAACCAGGCACGCCCTCGGACAGAGGGTGGTGATCGTGGTGGTCGCGGCGGTCGTCGTGGTGGTGGCGGCAGGGATCGCTACTAAGTAGAGGGCGTTTACCCCTCTGCCGGTAAATCCGGCAGGGTATCAGAAGTAAGGGGACTGGCGATATGCCGGTCTCCTTTTTTTTCGGCTCAACACAGATGCCTATTCCCCAAAAATCACTTGTCAATCTAATCCATTCAACTTAGTTTAGCACGATAGCTCAAACAACGTCATCAGAACCGGCGCTGCCGGTCAGAGTGTCACAGAAAATGTAAGGACCAATCTCGCACGATTCCACCCATACATCCGGCAATGATCTCCAGCCGTTCGTCGGGAAGCATGAGACCATTGCCGAATTCACGATCAAATCAGTGGTGGCCGGGGTAATCTTTGGCATATTGTTCGGCGCCGCCAATGCCTACTTGGGACTGCTGGCCGGATTGACCGTTTCCACCTCAATACCCGTAGCAGTGATGACAGTGGGCTTTTTCCGCCTGACACAGCGTTTCTTTGGACGCACCACTATTCTTGAAAACAATATGTCGCAGACCACCGGGTCGGCCAGTTCCTCGCTGGCTTCGGGTGTGATTTTTACCCTGCCAGCTCTTTTCTTGTGGGGGCTGGATCCGTCCCTGTTTCAGATGGCCGGGCTGGCGCTGTTGGGAGGGCTACTGGGTATTCTCTTTATGATTCCACTGCGCCGTTTTCTTATCAAGCAGGAACATGGCAAGCTCCCCTATCCGGAAGGAACCGCCTGCGCTGAGGTGCTTATTGCCAGTGATGCCGGAGGTGCCGGCGCGGGTAATGTATTTCTCGGTCTCGGTGTGGGATTGGTTTACAAGTTCTTCGTCGGTTTTTTGCAACTATGGAAGCAGAAAATATACGTTTCCCTGCCGTTGTTGAAGAAGGCGCAGCTTGGTATGGTGGCCACACCCGCCCTGATGGGAGTTGGCTACATCCTCGGTTATCGCGTGGCAGCGATAATGGTGGCGGGCAGCCTTGTCTCGTGGGTGGTTCTGATTCCGTTGATGGCTCATATTGGCAACTATGTAACCGTGCCGATCTTTCCCGAAACGGCTGCCACGATCAGTTCCATGAGCCCCTCGGAAATCTGGAACCGGTATATTCGTTATATCGGTGCAGGGGCAGTTGCCTTC
The DNA here is from genome assembly GCA_029932795.1 of Candidatus Zixiibacteriota bacterium. Lineage (GTDB taxonomy): Bacteria > Zixibacteria > MSB-5A5 > GN15 > FEB-12 > JAOZPL01. Next base: position 4,749 of record JAOZPL010000035.1, read on the forward strand.
GGTGGCATCATCACCATCATTCGATCTATCCCAACTATGGTCAGATCATTCAAGCTGAGCTTCGGGCAAATGCAATCGAGGTTCGGCAAAAAGCCACCTGTTCCTGGAGCTCCGGCACCGTTGACTGTGGACAGGACCGACAGGGACCTTTCACCTGTGTATGTCCTCGGCGGAGTGGTGCTGATTATCGCCGTGCTGGCGCTGGTTCCCCATCTTCTGGGTGGGACAGCGCCGTTAGTCGTGCGCCTTGTGGCGGCTCCGGCTATTGCCATCTTCGCCTTTTTCTTTGTGACCGTTTCCTCGCGAATTGTCGGCCTCGTGGGTGTATCATCGAATCCAACCTCGGGCATGACAATAGTCACTTTGCTGGGCGTCAGTGCGGTTTTTGTATTGCTGGGCTGGACGGATGCAGTCGGGAAGGTTACGGCGTTAACAATCGGCACGGTGGTTTGTGTGGCGGCCTCGATAGCGGGGGATACATCGCAGGATTTGAAAACCGGCTTTCTTGTCGGGGCGACACCACAGAAACAACAGATCGGTGAATTGCTGGGCGCCGCCACCTCGGCGCTGGCGGTGTGTGCCTCGGTAGTGATACTCAATCGTGCCTATGGATTCGGCACGACCGACCTGCCTGCTCCGCAAGCAACCCTGATGAAAACGATTATCGAGGCTGTCCTTGAGTCGGGAGTTCCCTGGGAGCTGCTATTGATCGGAGCTTTCCTGGGCATTATTATCGAACTGTGCTCGCTGCCGTCGCTGCCGTTTGCGGTGGGCCTGTACCTTCCGGTTTCAACCATGACACCGATATTTTTCGGTGGCTGTATCAGGTATTTCA
>JAOZPL010000035.1:5593-9996 GCA_029932795.1 Candidatus Zixiibacteriota bacterium
ACTGGCCGGTGCCGCTGGGGGAAATTGTGTCCTTTGCGATTTTTGTTCTTCTCGGATTTATGTTACTGCTCCGCACGAGATCGGCTAAACGATCACACGGTTTGCAGCGGTGAATAAGAAAGTAATTGCCCAAACGATATTGTTCTGAAAAGAATAAAGGAGAAACTGAATGAAAACTCTAACCTGCATCATGGTGTTGCTGGTGACGGCAGCCTGCGTCACGGCGCAAGCAGACAAGTCACTGTCATTACCCCCCGGGGATAGTCCGCCACCGACTGTGTTTGACCGGATCAAAGATGCCGGTGACGCCAAGAAGTTCGACAGCGCAGCTTATGTTATTGTTTACGACTCTACTGCCAACCGGGTGAATGAGCAGGGAGTGACATACACCAATGGCTATATCCTGTACAAGCTGCTCACCGAGGAGGGCTGCCGGAATCGTTCCGTGCTCACCTGGCGCTACGAACCATTGAGCAGTTATGTTGACGTCCGTGAGGTAAATATCATTCGCGGTGCGGAAGCGATACCGGTTGCGATTGAAAACGTCAAGGATGTACCGGCTCCGCAGTGGGGTATTTACTGGGGTGACCGGCTGAAGGTACTGCAGCTACCGCGGCTTCAAGTGGGTGACGGGATCGAGATCAAGGTCTTCCGCAAAGGGTATTCTTATGCCCTTCTCGACGCATCCACGGCCGAGCCTGATGATGAGCGTTATATTCCGCCGATGCCCGGAGAGTACTTCGACATCGTGCTTTTTGAAGCTACCGTGCCGATTGTGAAAAAGATATATGTTTTACAGATGCCATCCGAGAAACGTCTGCACTCGCAGATATACAACGGTCCGATGTACAGCCGCACTGCGTATTCGGCAGACACCACTACTTACGCGTGGTGGATAGAGGACGTTGGCGCCTGGGACCCGCAGCGGTATCGTCCGAGTAGTTCTGACATTGTAACCAAGGTCGTGCTGGCAACAGTGGAGAGCTGGGAGGCTAAAAGCCGCTGGTTCTTTGATGTCAATGAGAAACAATTCGCCGTGACTGATGCTATTAAAGCGAAAGTCGACGAGATTCTTACCGACGCGGGCGTGGCTGACGGGACAGAAGAAGAAAAGGCTTTTGAGCTCGTGCACTGGGTGGCGCAGAATATCCGGTATAGCGGCCAGACAATGGGGGAAGGTGAAGGGTACACGCTGCATTCGGGAGCCATGATTTTCGAGCAACGAAGTGGCGTATGTAAAGACATCGCCGGCATGCTTATCACTATGATGCGTGCCGCTGGAATGGACTCATACGGAGCCATGACCATGGCCGGCAGCAGGATCGAGACTGTGCCGGCCGATCAGTTCAATCACTGCGTCGTCGCTCTGAGAGAAAAGGATGGCAGTTTCGAGATGTATGATCCGACCTGGGTCCCATTCAACAAAGATATCTGGAGCCGGTATGAGACTGAACAGCACTTTCTGATCGGCACTCCCGAAGGAGAAGGATTGAGTCGAATCACTTACAGCCCGGCTGTGGAGTCGTCGGTAAAAATCACGAACAGCGGCAGGATACTTGCCGACGGTACATTTGAAGGTACTCTGGAAATGCATGGGAACGGCACGATGGACAGCCGGCTCCGGGGTATACTACGGCGAAGACACCGGTCCGAACTTGAGAATTACCTCACCGAGTTCCTTCATTATATAAGTGACCGGGTAGAGCTGAAGGGTTACGAGCACGGCGGTCTGCTTGATTTCAAGAACGACATGTGGTGGCAAATCAGCTACCGGATTCCTCAGTACGCGTTGCCCGTCGACGACGGTTATGAGTTCAAGAGCCCTCTCATGCAACTGACAATCAAAAGCGGCACGCTGTTCAGCAAGGCCAACTATGACTGGCCGGAGAAACGCCGTGACGACGTTTTCTTCTATACGACACAACTTGTGGACGGTACTGAAACAATAAAGTTACCTGACGGATACAAGGTAGCTGAGCCGAAAAAGAGCAAGGAGATCGATGAGACGTATGCTTACTTCAAGGGCGAAGGCGAAATGACCAGGAAGGGACTTGTCGTGAAGCAGAGGGCGGAGGTGAAACGACGCCAGATTCCGCAGGAGGGTTACGAAGGCTTTCGCAAGGCAATGAAGGAGGCCAAGGAGTATGCGGGCACTCTCTTCCGCGCTGAAAAAGGAGGTGCAAAATGAGAGCTGCAATCAGAAAACTGGTGCTTATCCTGGCGCTCCAGACTGGTCTGATGGTATGCTTTTCCGATGCACAGGCTCAGAAATCTATCACCGGGCAACAGGACATCTCGGCGCTGTTGGCGGCGGCTCAAGAGAGTTTTGACCTGTCACGGCAGGATGCCATACTGTTACTCGATAGTCGCAAGGTGCAGTGGTTGCCGGACGGACGCCTGGTAACTTCGATTCATCGAATAATCCGGGTCAACACCAGTTTGGCCGTTCGCGCTTATGGAGACCATCGCATTCCATACGACGAAAGTCGCTGTATTTTCAACGTCCAGACAGTGCGTACCTGGCGAGACGGAGAGTGGTGGGAAACGGGGCCTACTGGTATTGTCGAAACTCTGCCCTATCAAGTGCGCGAGGCATATGATTATGCAAACGTGCGGGAAATGATGTTGCTCCATAACGGTATTGAGTTGCCCTGCATTCTTGAAGTCGCGTATTCGATTGAAGATAAGGTGGCATTCCGCGGGGGTGCAGAAGGTCTCTGGACCTTCGCCCGGGAAGAGCCGGTAGTGCAATCCATGTTCAGCCTTGGACTGCCTTCGGGGTGGAAACTGAATGTTTCTGTATCAGAGGATGTATCCGAACCAGAGATGAAGACTGATACCAACCGCGGATTGGATGTCTACATCTGGAAGATGGGACCGCTGGAAGCTATTGGACGTCCGCACATGAACGATCCCGCTGCCTATGTCCCGTATATTGCCTGGTCAACCTGGACGAGCTGGAGTGAGTATGGCAATCATTTGGAAAACACATTCGAGTCTGCAATCAAGTTGGATACGTCTCTGGCGAAACAACTGGATTCTGTTCTTGAGAAATCCCGAACAGATGGTGAGAAAGCCGATCTGATAGCGAAATTCATCAACGAACGAACGAGATTTATCGACTACCCGGAACACTATTGGTGGTCATCGCCGCGGGTGGCCTTACGGACGTATGTCACAGCGTACGGCCATCGACTGGATCGGGCTGTGCTCGCTGCTGCTCTGCTTGGGAAAGCAGGAATCAAAGCGCAGCCTGTGTTCCTTGGCAGGGGTTACGGGTCTGTCGATGAGAGAGTACCGACATTGGCACGAATGCTTGGAATCGGCGTGTGGCTGACGGGAGACAATCTCGACGCGTACTATGATCCTCAGCACGGGACGGTTTCCGACGGACCGGCTCGGGTTTATAATCGCACTGTCTGGTTTCCCGGCTTCGATGACAAACCGCGGGTTCGTCTTGGTGGTAAAACGGAACAAAGCCTGATGGATATCCGCATTGATCTTGCCTTTGACAAAGAGAAGGACATGTTCACCGGCAATGGTTATCTCTATGCTGACAACTCCCTCAACCCGTATGACCGTATGGAAGGTCTGGCCGGAGAAGCCAAGGCGTATCTCGGCTCGATTGCATCGAGTATGATAAAGGGTGCCAAGGTAACAGGATTCAATCCCAGCCGTTTTGATCGTACGGCTGTAATTGTCGGTTTTGAAATAGAATTGAAAAAGCCTGAACCCGATGATCTGGGACGTATCTCGCTTGTGGTCGGTGAACCGTCAAGCGGTATTTCCGGACGCTTAACGGGTGATGTCCACGCCTTCGACCGGAGCCGGTCTTCACCGGTCTATCTGCCGTGTGTGATGAGCCAGAAAGTCGAGTTCACATTGGATCTGAAGGGGCTGGAGTTGGTATATCATCCGGAGGAACGGACTGAAGCAAATGATGCTGGACACTTCTCTCTCACGGTTGATGAAAATGATGACCGGATTATTATCACGCGGCGGCTTAATCTGGCCAAAACGGATTACCAGCCTGAGGGATGGCCGGCCCTGCGTACCCTGCTTCTTGCCGATCGTCATGAGCGGAGTCAAACCCTGCTTCTGAAGACAGTCGAAATCGCGAAAGACAACGAAGATGAGAAGGAACCGGCCGAGAAGTAGATATAGGATGGAAGGTTCAAGATGAGGACAATAGTTGATATTATCATTATGCTATACTTGATTAGCGTTTCGTTTGCAACATCACAGGCGCAGACAGGCAAAGTCAAATATGTTCCCAAGTATGTTGATCCGGTTATCAAGGAAATTGAAGACGGTGATAAGAAGGAAAAGAGTGAGCGGGATAGTGTGACGGCGGAAATTCGCAACCTGCAGGAAAAGCGAAAAAATGCGGAGGAGGAAAAGGA
>JAOZPL010000035.1:10006-11199 GCA_029932795.1 Candidatus Zixiibacteriota bacterium
GCTATTTCACTGACGTTGTCAAGCCTGCTTCTCCGGAAGTCTTCAGCTCGGCTTTCCACTTTGCACCGGTCGCTCAATACCGTACCGGCACCTGCTGGTGTTTTGCCGGAACTTCGTTTCTTGAATCGGAAGCGGCTCGGTTAACCGGGATAAAGATAAAGCTGTCTGAAATGCACACCGTTTACTATGAGTACGTGGAAAAGGCCCGAAGCTACATTCGGGAAAGAGGAGACTCCTGGATCGGACAGGGCTCTGAGACGAACGCCGTTATACGCGTGGCAAAAGAGTACGGAGTCGTGCCAGCCGATGTCTATCCCGGTGTTAGAGAAGGCGAACGGTACAATCATGCCAACATGTCCGGGGAAATCAGGAAGTACCTTGGTTACCTGAAAGAACATGACTTCTGGGACGAGGAGCAGGCGCTTGAAGGCGTCAAGCTCATCCTGAACAAGTACATGGGGAAACCTCCAGAGTTATTTCTGTTTGAGGGCGAGACGATGACACCCCTGGAGTTCCTGAACAACGTCATTCAGATAAATCTTGACGACTACGTTAACGTAATGTCCACGCTGTCAACGCCGTTTTATACGACAGCGGAGTTCAAGGTGCATGATAACTGGTGGCACGACAGCAGTTACTACAACGTTCCGCTGGATGAGTGGTATGCCCTCATTGCAGATGCCGTGAAGAACAAGTACACAGTAGCTATTGGAGGTGATGTTTCCGAGCCTGGCTACAACGGTTTTGAGGATGCCGCTATTGTGCCGGAGTCTGATATTCCACAGGATTATATCAACCAGGATGCGCGGGAGTTTCGCATCTATAATCGCAGTACCGGCGACGATCACGGTGTGCACATTGTAGGCCATACCAGGGTCGGTGATCATGATTGGTTCTTGATCAAGGATTCGTCAAGAAGTGGACGTTGGGGCAAGTTCGAAGGCTACTATTTCTACCGGGATGATTACATTCGCCTTAAGATGCTCACTATTCTTGTGCATAAGGACGCTGCGGAAGGTATTCTGAAAAAATGCCACGACATGTCTTCAAGTGAAACATAACACCGCGGCGGAATGGAGAGAGTTAGTGATGCAACCGGAAGGTCTAATAATCTATTGCGGGTTATACGGCGAAACCTGAGACAGCAGGTAGAAAAAGCCAGACAAGGATATGAACTGCACACGGGGAAGTAC
>JAOZPL010000036.1:0-4478 GCA_029932795.1 Candidatus Zixiibacteriota bacterium
TATGGCCAGGGGCGAGAGATGACCGGTCGGATGTATCCATTTGCCAGCGATACCGCCATCCACTTCTGGCTGCCGAGTTTCCCCGGCCCGACGCTTATGCAGTACTTTCTGCCCCGCTGGGTGAAGGAGGAGCCAAGGCACCGGTTTCTCAAACACGGTCTGATTTCGCTGTTTGACTTCTCCGGTCAGGACTATCACGCGTCAACCATTGGATATATCAACTCCGGCAGGTTCATACCGCTGGCTGAGCTGGCGGTTGATACCAACATCAACAGCAACACCGAGCGCTACCAGTCGGCGGAGGCGGCTTCGTTTGTTGCCAGTATAATAGCGCAGACCGGGGCGACCGGGATGAGAGCCATGTACGAGTCCAAGCTGCCGTTTGATGAGACAGTGGAGAAGCTGTTCGGCGTGACGGTCGATTCGCTGCAGAGTGTCTGGCTCAACTTTGTGCGATTGAATGTTCCTGCCGATTCCGTACGGGACTCATCGTGAATGCTCGCAATGTTTCTTATAGAATGCAGAGACGTCACAAAGAGGTAAACCATGTCTGAAGCAGAGTGGAAAACAGCCATTACAGATATCTCGCCCGGGAATATCCGGATCCGGGGGTACAGTATCACGGACATCATGGAACGCATGTCGTATGCGGAGGCGGTCTATTTGATTCTCAAAGGGGAACGTCCGAGTAAGGCCGAGGCCGAACTGATGAACGCCATTCTCGTTTCATCGATTGACCATGGTGCCTCGCCGCCGTCGGTGCTCGGCACGCGGGCGGTCGTCTCCGGCGGAAACACACTGAACGCCGCCATCGCGGGAGGGGTGCTCGTGATCGGGGATTCCCACGGTGGCGCCATTGAGCAGGCGGCCAAAATCATGCAGGAGTGGGCCGACAAGCTGGACAGCTCCGGCGACAACGCTGCAGAGGTGGCTGGTCAACTGGTCGACCGGTTCAAAGAGAAGAAACGACGCTTGCCCGGATTTGGTCACCGGTTGCACAAAGTCGATCCGCGGACGATCAAGCTGTTTGAAATTGCAGCCCGAAACGGCTATTCCGGGAAGCACATCGAGTTGTGCAAGGCGATTGAAAAAGCACTGGCCGAGAAACTGGGCAAGGAACTACCTATCAATGTCGACGGTGCCATTGCGGCCGTTATCTCTGACATGGGTTTTGACTGGCGTCTGGGTAAGGGCTTTTTCATTATCTCGCGCGTCCCCGGTCTGCTGGCGCACGCCTACGAAGAAATGACTCGTGAGAGACCGATGCGCAAGCTTGGCCCGATGCCATATGAGTATGACGGACCGGGGGAGAAGCAGGTCTAGCAGACATGGGTCAAGACCCTCGTGATCTTTGCGTTAGCTGTGTCTGAAATCCTTGAGGTTTCAACTTCTGTTTTTCAATATATTCCCGCTGTATTGTGAGTTGGCTTTTCGATTGGTGAAACAGGTAGGTTTTAACAATGCCCTCAGATCAGGATATAAAGACATGCTGGAACAGGACCGGAGTGGTGGTTATTCTGGTCATCCTGTTCCTGATTGCGCTCGGGACGAGGCTTGTTGATCTTGACGCTGACCCGCCGGCCTACTTCGCCGATGGTTCCCAGGGGTTGACTACGGACGCCGCCCACCTGACCTGGCACGCCAGAAACAAAGTGCTGTTCGGCACCTGGGGTGTGCTTGGCTACGAATACTGGACGGCGTTCAAGATATCGATTGTCTCCGGTCTGAGTTTTCTGTTGTTCTCCCTGTTCGGTGTCTCACGTTACACGGCGAACCTGGCCGGTGTTCTGTTGAATCTGACCGGGCTGCTTCTTTTTGTTGTAGCCCTGAGAAAACAGGCCGGTGACCGGGCAGCGGTCATCGCAGCGGTGTTTCTCGCATTCAACTACGGCCTTTCGCTTTACGGGCGGCTGCCTTTTCTGGAGAATGGCCTGATCTTCCTGGGTAGCCTCGTCTATCTGGTGTACGCCTACAGTGCGGACAGACTTGCCGGACAGATAACACTTGGCGTTCTGGTGGGGTTGTGTGGACTTTTTGGCAAATCGTTTGGCTTTCTTCTCGGCATCGGCCCCCTGGTTTACCTGGTGACCGGAAATCGTAAAAGGCGATGGTCGGCTCTGGGTGCGTTTCTCGGCTCAACGATTGCTTGTTTCTGTTCTGGCTCTTGGGGACGGTGGCCTTTTTAGCTTTTTATGGCAGCACGCCGCCGGTGAACACGGTTTCCCCGAAGGTCTGGCATCTGTTAGTGGATTCTTTGAGAATCTTATATCCTTTGGAGTTAAATCCGGTCTGCATAAATACAATCCGGTAACCAGCTTTCTGCTGTACCTGTCCCTGGTCGGTCTGGTTCTTCGACGGGAACGTCTTCGCCATCTTGATCCGGCAACAATCTTCTTCCTCGGCTGGCTGGCAGGCTCTGTCCTCTTCATGTCGCCATTCAACTATCTGCCGTTGCGGTACCTGTTTGTGCTCATGATACCGGTGTGTGCGCTGGTCGGGTTGTTCTTATCCGACACTAACCGCGTTGCTGTTGGTGTGCAGGCAAAACCGTCGATTATAACGATTGTCCTGCTGATCCTGCTGAACTGGTATTTCTCCTATTACGTGATTGTGCATCTCTTCGTATCGTTGGACAGTATCATTGCCTATTTTCGGTACGTCTGGATCGTTTTACCGGCGGGTCTGTTTTTAACCGGTCTGCAGTTATCCCTGCTGAGGGGTTGCTCTATCTCAATTCCCTCGGTTACTCGTCTGCCTTTGTTTCTGGTGCTGCTGCTGTTGTGCGCGTTTGCTCAGGGACGATATTTCTACCAGTGGGAGGGGCTGCGTGCATATAGTCTGGTCTCCGCCAATTCGTCAGTGAGCCAGATACTTAACGAGAACGCAGTTGTGAGTGGTCAATATGGACCCGCGGTGACCGCAGATAATAACACTCGCAGCCTTCCGCATTTTCTCACCGCTGATCTCAAAGGTGCCGCTCTGACATTCCGGGAGTATCCGGTGACACATCTGGCGGTCGGGGCATCGGACTGGAAAACTCTCCTCGAAAAACATACCGGCCTGCAAAAGGCGTCGATTGTTGCACGGTTCTGGCTACGGGATAACACAGTTTACCTTGTGCGCATTAACGAGATGTTCGGTAACGCTAAAGCGGAACGCTATCAATTGACGGACTTCGAGATTGCCATGCAGCATGTCTCCGATAACATGACTGATTCGGCGCTGATTCATCTTAATCGTTTTCTGAGAAGGTATCCGGATAATCAGCCGGCCCTGCTGGAGGCATATTACCTGACAGTTCAGGATAAAACTCTGGATTCAGCGCGGCCGATTATGGATAAACTGGTTTCCGAATACGATACTGATTTCTCTGTCTGTATAATGGCCGCGATCTACTACAAATGGCTGCACGAGAGAACCGGTGATTCCGCTGATGATATACTCTCGAAGGAGTATCTTGAGCGGGCTATCAGGTACAATCGAAGGAATGAGAACAACCTTCGCCTGATGTATAAACACTACCTGCCGACGGCGCGAATTCTGTCCTGAAAACAGAAGAGGGTGAACCAGGCGGTTCACCCTCTTGTGATTTATGTCTGTCTGCGTCAGCTGTTAGCCGACTTTCTCCGGATGTCGCGGTTTGGTACGTTCCTGGGGCGGGTACTGGCTGGGATACTGCTTGCCGTGGCTAAATCCCAGCACTCCGATGGTGATAAAGTTGACCACCGGGATAATTGTCAGGAAGCCGAGAATCGGCGCGTGGCCGACATACTTGGCGACATTGATCCACAGGATTGCGAAGCAGACGATGTTTATGAAGGGGATAAGGCATAACAGGAACCACCAGAGCGGCTTCTGCGCCATCTGAATCAGCTGAATTGTGTTCAGAAGGGGGATGAACGCGAACCAGGCGTTCTCATACCTGAGCTTCTGTGCAATCTTGAACTGTGCGAAGGTGAAGTACAGATATGCGGCCAGGAAGCCCAGCCAGAATACGGTGTCAAATCCACCGGCGCTACTTGCTTCGTACATTGTTACCTCCAGGGTTTGGAACCTACTGAAATTAGGGGATTCTCCGTTTTGATTTCGGATATGTATCCTATATCGACATGCAGCCCCACGACCTTAACTTTCTTTCCCCCCTGCATTCTCTTGCTGCCCAGACGGATACCCCTGGACGTCAGCCCGGGAACTTCACTGTGGCCGCAAGACTGGTTTTTCCTTCGCTGTACCAGAAGACCGAAGTGGATCATATAAGTTGTCATTCTATTGCGGTTGCCATATTATCTGCTCAAATTGGTATCACCGTCAGAAAGATCAGACAGGAGTTGACGGACAAATGAATAAGCTTGGCATAGGGATCGGTATCATCGTGGTATTGACCGGTTGTGGCGGGCAGAGAATCTCCGAGGAAACGGGGGTTGGAGATGCGCCTCAGAATCTGCGGGTAGAGGTTGGTAACAGGATGATGACAGTCT
>JAOZPL010000036.1:4488-11169 GCA_029932795.1 Candidatus Zixiibacteriota bacterium
GGTATAATATCTACATTAGTGAGGAGTCGTTGGCGGAGCGTCAAGCATCTGCGACTCCGGTTGACTCTGTGCAGCCGTTTAACCGGATACCGTTTGCCGGAGACACCAATCCGGACGATGGGATCCAGCATTTTATGGCCGAAGGGCTTGAGAATGGCGTGAAGTACTACGTTTCGGTGCGGGTTGTCTATCCTGATGGCACCCTGTCCCGATCTTCGGCGGAGATACCGGTGGTTTGCGGTCCGAGGGGAGAAATTGAATTGTCGTTTCGATTCCGGTCGGAGCACGACGGTTACTCGTTCGCAAAGGATCACTATGTTCGCGCCAATGCGCTTGACAACGATCTGTACTTTTATACCAAGGACGGTATTGATTATCTTGGCTCGCCCAGCCGCCTTGATGGTTTTCTCCGCACCAACAATTTCTCGACCCTGCCGTTCAGAGGTGAACTGGGCGAGATCAGATCTCAGGTTGCCACACTTGGCCGGTTACCGTTCGGTGATCGGATTGTTATCAACGAGGGTGACTGGATACTGATGCGAACACCTGAAGACAGATACGCTCTTATCCATATATTGGGTTTTAGCGGGCAGGGAGTGAAACGTAGCGTGCGTCTGTTTTTTGCTTACTCGACAGCAGCGGGGGAGAAGCTGTTCTGATTGACACTACTTATCACAGGCAGACAGGCGGTGGTCCGTCCAGGAAAAGGAACTTGATCAGGTAGGTGAGGTCTGAGATATCAATAATGCCGTCCGGTGACCCGTCCACATTGGCCTGTTCAATGAGCAGTGGCGGTGTGTAGGTGATGAAGAGGTAATCGATCAGAGCGGTGGCGTCGCTGATATCCACTACGCCGTCCGGTGACCCGTCCAGGTTGCCGCAGGCGCCATGATAGATGTAACCAGCCACCACTGCCGGTTGATACGCCAGATATAGAGCATCAAGGTTCAATGACATTGAGTCAACGGTGGTCGTGTCCAGCATCGTAAGGCCGAAGCCGTCCTGGTGGAAATTGAGATTGATAATGGGACCGTATCCCGGTGCCAGCGGAACGCCGCCGGTAGTTGCTTTTGGTCTTAGTTGGAACAGGATCTTTCTTGCAGGAATGTCGTGGGAGATTACAGTGATGTTCTCAAAGTAGTCGGTGCGGCAACTGTCCGTGTCCCAGCCGAGGTAATCCAGGGTAAGATGACCGCTGTACGAAACAGGTAGTATAATCTCGTGCAACGGGTAGTTGTTTTTCAGGACAACCGGAAGCGTGACCGTTCCAGGTGAAGGAACCGCCTCACCTGTGAAAAAGAGGGTGTCGGCCAGAGTGAGAATCATGCTGTGCTGCGTCCGGCTGTGGTAACCATCGGGGAGCATGACTTCGAGACAGATGTCAAAAGGGCCGCCACCGACAAAGGTGTGCGTTGGGTGTTGCAGGGTAGAACTGTCACCGTCGTCGAAACGCCAGAGCCATTCATACGCCCCGGCCGAGCTGTCGGAGAACTGCACGGACAACGGAGCCCAACCGACTGTCGTGTCAGCGTAGAAATCTACGTAGGGTGTGCCGGTATTGCCAAACGCCATGCTGGCCGTGTCCCAGTTAGCTACTGTCAGATCGTTCTTGAATGAATAACGGTAATGCACTATGATGTTGTACTGAGGTGTTTCAGCGAGTGAAACCCATCCGGAGACGAGATCGTAGCAGAAGCCCGCGTGCTCGATCGGGGTCCCATCAACCACCACCGAGTCGATGGCATTCAGCGGGTGATGCTTCGTATAGAAGAGCCTGCGATCCGCTTCAACAGTGATCGTATCGACGACATGTTCTACGCCGTCGCCGTCAATATCAACCCAGGCCAGCTCCTCGGCTACCATGTCGATATCGGTCCTCCAGACGGGAGTGGTAGTCAGGATGCCGCTCAGGTTTTCATATATGAAAAGGTCCTGCCACCATCTTCCGGCTGCCAGGTCATCGTCACCATCGTTGTCATAGTCATACAACGCCAGTGCTGAACCGTAGCCTCCGTCCTGCGACTGCCAGCCGTGGTTAGGATTCAGATTACCCGCCCCATCGTTGTAATAGACACTAAAGTAGCCGTCACCCCCCAATTGGTTGTTATACGCCACGACCAGGTCCAGCCAGCCGTCGTTGTTGATATCACCGAAAACAAGTGTATTACCCGGCTCCGCAGTGGCCGCCTGCCATGATGGTGTTGTTTCGGGCAGTCCGTTATTATTGTAGTACACGGCAACAGCGGCATCATCGTAGCAGAGGGCCAGGTCAAGGTCACCGTCGCTGTCGACATCACCCCAGGTGACATCAAGAGCCGCCGTTGAGTCGGCGGAACGCCACGCCGCCGTGTCACCAAACGTGCCGTTTTCATTCAGGTAAACAATGTCCCTTTGGTAATCGTTCCCGTATCCTTCGCCGGTGGCAAAGGCAATGTCAAGATCGCCGTCACTGTCAACATCTCCAAGAGCGCACGAGAACGAGAAAATGCTGTCCGGGGTGTGCCAATACGGCACAGGGCTGGGCAGGTACCCGTTGTTGAGGTAAAGATCACCGCGATTCGGGATTCCCCAACTGCTGCCCAGGTAGTTCGCGACGACGAAATCGGCAAGACCGTCATCGTTTATATCGCCTACGGCACTGTGGCCGGAGTACTCCCTGTTCATTGAGAACCAGGAAGCCGATGTGGGGAGTTGTCCAAGCTGTGAGAGGTAAATCGTATTGCCGGCCTGGGCCATATCATTCCCGTTGGAGAAAAAGACATCGATGAAACCATCGTTGTTGCAGTCACGCCAGATCATCCCGGTAGAGAACACACCTCCTGATGATGTCCAGAACGGCAATGATTCTAGCGGTACCTCTCCTGCAGTCAGCGTTGTGGTCAACAGGAGGGAAAAAGTGAGGGCGAAACAGGATTTTACAGTCAACACTTGCCTCTGTGGGTTGCCATATAATGTATTATAGCTAACTTTCCTTATTCGTCAAGGCGTGTTCCGGTGTTAAGATCAAAAGAACATTACGTTCAAACAGGGATAAGACGGTTGTAAACCGTTGGCTATTGACAGGGTGCCGTTGGTGCATAAGTCAGAAAGAGATGATCGATCAACGTCGTCAGACAGAGGGTATGACTACCGGCAGGGACTTGGAGGCGTGAAGGTAATAAACAGGTAGTCGATCAGCCAGGTGATATCGCTGATATCAACGAGGCCATCCGGGTCACCATCGATGTTCGCCTCTTCCGGGCAGACCAGCGGTTCGAAAGTGATGAACAGGTGGTCTATCAACGCACTGACATCGCCGATATCAACCAGGTCGTCAGGGTCGTTGTCCACGTTGCCGGTCAGTCCCACGCAGCAGCCTGATGATGTCGCTGTCACAATTGCCGATGGCGGGGCCAGGTTACCCTGGGCATCCTGGCTAATGATCATATAGCTGTATGATTCGCTGTCGGCAACGGTTGTATCAAGGAACATGCTGTCGGCTACGCCGAAATCGCTGAGGTCACCGGCTGGATTATCAACGCGAAAAAGGGAACCATTGGAAATGGCTGTTCGGCGATAGATGTGGTATGTCAGGTCAGCCGTATAACTCCAGCGTAACCTGGTTCGATTGTCAGTCTCCACCCTGGCTGTCAGACCGGTTGTCTGCGATGGGAAGCTGGCTGGTGAAAGTTGGATATCTTCCTGCTGGAACGAGTTGTTCGGTACCAGCTTGCTTAGCCTGAAATACTCTCCCTGAGCCTGGTTGAAGAAGAGGTAGTCATAGGGAATACCCGGAGCTTCGTCGAGGTAATTCTGAAAGTCATCGAACCAGTTGCCGTTGTCATACCCGGCACCGTCGGATGTGCATACCCTGATTTCGTTGTCGCTCTGGTTCAGAAACCCAAAAAAGACAACCTGGCTGTCATCCGGAATAGAGAGATCGTGATTCCTCACACTGCCGAAGATAGAACCCTGGGCCTGCGCTGAGCTACAAAGCCAAATCGAAAGCAGCAGAAACAGAATGGCTGCCGCAATAGGTTTAGCAGAGCGCAGATCATAACATGCCAGTATTTGGCCTTTTTCTAGGTGCTGAGACATATCTTTATGTCGCCCACTCGCAGGTACGTCTGATCGATCCTCAAAGTCATTATACACAATCTGTCTTCAAACGCAAGTCCCAGATGTCATAAAGAGTATCGACAGCTCCACCGGGCTTTTACAGGCGAACCCTTCTGACCGCTGTTGCTGGCTCTTGCGTTGCCGAACTCACTGAGCCCCTGGACAAAGGAAGGTATTGAGCTTGCCCCCACCCCCAGATGCCTCTTGGATTATTGACCAAGGAGCATTAATATAGAGCAGAAGGTGAGGATACAGAGCCTGCAACTGGACTGAAAGGATTTTATGTACATTGTAACCGGCGGTGCCGGATTCATCGGCAGTCACCTCGTTAAAGGTCTTAATGACCGCGGGATTACAGACATTCTCGTTGTCGATGATCTCACCAATGGGCTGAAGTTCAAGAACTTAAGTGACTGTCAGGTCGCCGATTACCTGGATAAAGACGAGTTGGTTCACCTCCTGGAGAAGGATTCGTTCTCCGTTCACCCTGAGGTCATTTTTCATCAGGGGGCCTGCACCAACACCATGGAGTATGACGGTCGCTACATGATGGAGAACAACTTCACATTTTCCAAGCTGCTCTTTGAATACGCTCTGGCGATCAGGACACCTTTCATCTACGCCTCCAGTGCCGCCATCTATGGTTGTGGTCGAGACTGCCGGATTGTGCCTGAGAATGAACGCCCACTCAATATATATGGATATTCAAAGCTGGTTTTTGACCAGTATGTCCGCCGCAGGCTGGGAAAGGCCGAAAACACGGTGGTCGGGCTGCGTTATTTCAATGTCTATGGTCCACGTGAGACGGAGAAGGGACCGATGGCCTCAATGGTGTACCAGCTTTACTGTCAGATTCGGGACAATGGCGTCGCCAGGCTGTTTAAGGGAACTGACGGGTTTCAGGACGGAGAGCAACGGCGGGATTTTGTCTTTGTTGAGGACCTTATCGGAGTCAATCTGTTTTTCGCTAAGGAGAATAGCTACAGGGGGATTGTTAATGTAGGCACCGGCCGGAGCCGCAGTTTCAATGATGTGGCGGGTATTCTCATCAGACTTCTGGGCAAAGGGGAAATCGAATATATACCGTTTAACCAGCAGCTCCAGGGCAAATACCAGAGTTTTACCGAAGCCGACCTGGCAGAGCTTAGAGCAGCCGGTTACCTGAAGGAGTTCACGAGTCTCGAGGACGGTATGGCTGAGTCTGTGGAAGCCTGGAATGCCGGAGTCATAACGCAGTAGGCCTCCCGACAGTTATTGCCTGAGACCTTGAAACGTTTTGACTGGCGTTTGGATGTCAGTAGCTATAAACGACTTGACAGGCCTGTATCATTACATTACTTGGACATTCAGTATATCTGCAAACTAGCACATGTGCCTGAAAAATCAAGGGAGCCCGGTGGCAATTGGTGTGCTCAAACCACCAACACTCCCTTGAAGAGGGGGGAAAGTATTCAGGTACATGTGTTTATTTTTAAGGGAACCCGGCGGTGGTAGGTGATATCGCGCGGTGTCCAGTCTGCAGGCACCGCCGGGTTGCTCCTTAATACTTTACTCTTTACACCAAGGGAAGAAAATTTCTTCCGGCGCTATATAGACACGCTGCCTGTGCAACTCAAATACGGGATAAAACAAGAGAACGTCAATGAGGGATAATTACGTATTTACTACGTATATCTCGATATATTAGCGTGATTGCAGGTAGGTGCTTAAGTTGATTTTCTTATTAGCGATGCCCAGCTTCTTTCGGATCTGTTCGCGGTGTTTATGGACAGTATAGAGTGACAGATTCAGACAGTTTGATATCTGTTTTGAAGACATGGTGTTCCTGATAAGTTCACAGATTTCCACCTCCCTGGGGGTGAGCCGGGAATAACGATCCCGAAAGACATCTATGTCTTTGGCCAGTATTGACTTAAGGTCATTTTCCAGAATTTCAAATGCGTTGGCGTCAGTCGGTCTGGCTTTCTTCTTAAGGCGTTTGAGGATTGGGCTTATGGCCTGTTCGATGTCCTGGCATATCCTCTGCTTGTAGTTCTGCCTCTCTTTTTCGATGTGCTCCAGGATCTGTTTGAGGGCGATGTTTTTCTCAGTAAGGGCCTCATGCTCTGCTTTCAATTTGTCTGTCGTTCGCTGGAGCCTTTCTTCGGTCTTTTTTAGCTCGGTGATGTCTCGCCCCACTGCCTGCAATTCGACGATGTTGCCCTCCTTGTCCAGAATGGCCCGGTTGGTCCATTGTTGCCAGCGAGTTTCTCCCCCTTGAATGACGGCGGGATGTTCATGCGTTGACACGGGGTTATCTGCCCCCAGAGAAGTGAAGTGCCGTCGTACTTTTTCGTGATCCTCGAGGGGGATGAGTGCCATGAAGCTTCGTCCAACAAGCTCCTCGCGTTTTTTGCCGAAGTATCGACAATAGGCTTCATTAACAAAGGTCAGGGTCGTGTCCGGAAGGAAACGACAGATAAGCTCCGTCTGGTCTTCAACGACGGCCCGGTAGTGTGCCTCACTTTTTTGCAGCGTCTTTTCCGCCTCCTTGCGCTCAGTGATGTCCGTGGCGATTCCGCACAGACCCACGGGTTTGCCTTC
>JAOZPL010000313.1:0-2410 GCA_029932795.1 Candidatus Zixiibacteriota bacterium
CTGTAACCGGCGTTATCGGTGTCGGCAGCCTGATCTGGCAGCGAAGGAGAAGCGATGGCAAGAGTGAAGTATATTCGCAATATCGATCAGGTGGAGCAGCTGTCCGATAACGCCCGGCGTGAACTCGCGCCTGTTTGCGAACGGTACAAGTTCCGCGCCAACGACTATTATCTCAATCTGATAAACTGGGACGATCCGGATGATCCGATCCGTAAGATAGTCATTCCGCAGGTCTCGGAACTGCAGGAATTCGGAGTGCTTGACGCTTCAGACGAAGAGGCCAACTATGTCGTGCCCGGCTGCCAGCACAAGTATGCCAGTACGGCCCTATTGCTATGCAATGAAGTCTGCGCGGCCTACTGCCGTTTCTGTTTCCGCAAGCGGCTGTTCATGGATGAGAATGAAGAGGTTGTCAACGACGTTTCGGCTGGGCTCGAGTATATCAGGGAACACAAAGAAGTTACCAACGTTCTCCTGACCGGCGGTGATCCGCTCCTCATGTCAACCCGCCGACTGGAAAAAATCCTGCGTCCCCTTCGCAAAATGGACCATGTCGGTATCATTCGCATCGGTTCGAAAATGCCGGCTTTCAATCCCTATCGAATCATCGATGATCCTGATCTCACGCCGATGCTCTCCCGGTACAGCACGCGACACAAACGTATTTATATCATGGCTCATTTCAACGTCGCGGAAGAGCTCACGGATGAGGCTGCACTGGCACTGGATTTGCTGCGCAAGGCAGGCGTGCTGACGGTCAACCAGACACCAATTCTAAAAGGCATCAATGATGACCCCGACCGGCTGGCGGAACTAATGCGCAAGCTGTCGTTTATCGGCGTATGCCCCTACTACTTCTTCCAGGGTCGGCCCACTGAGGGGAACATACCGTATGAAACAACGCTGGTGAGATCATATCAGGTGTTTGAAGAAGCGAAGAAAAAGGTCAGTGGCCTGGCCAAGCGGGCACGACTGGTGATGTCTCACGCCACCGGCAAGATCGAGATAGTGGCCGTAACCAACCAGCACATCTACATGCGGTATCACCGCGCCAAGAATCCCGAAGATGAAGAGAAGTTTATGGTGTTTTACCGGGACGATGACGCTTTCTGGCTCGATGATCTCGTCCCGACCGGCGAATCACCTCATCCCGTGCGCGAATTCGGCCATCAGCCGACACGCGCCCTGGGACCGGAGTAAGAAACGACTGCTTCAGTACGCAGCCAGGGTGTCACCATTCTTGACGAGGAGAATCACCGTGCTATGTCACAGAATATTCGCCGCTATGCTGCTGTCAGCATGCCTCTCTTCCTGCGGACAGGCCCAGGAACCGCAGACGCTATCGATTGGACAACTGTTCCACCATGAAACCAGCTTCGGCGATGCGGGCTTCAAGGGTAAAAACATCGGCTGGGGACAGGCGGCACCGCTCTACAAGAAATATGACAAAGCTCAGAAAGTAGAACTACCGAAACCGTCATTTGCAGGCCTGAGTGTTGAAAAAGCCATCCAGAAAAGAAAATCGGTTCGGTCTTTTATGGAAAGTCCGATGAATCTGGAGCAGTTGGCCCGAATCCTTCTCTCGGCCAACGGCATCACCCAGCAGCGTGGTGGCATCGCCCGTCGCGCGACACCTTCCGGCGGAGCGCTTTATCCCCTGGACTTATATGTCATAGCAACGAATGTTGATGAGCTGACGAACGGCCTGTATCATTTCCAGGTTTCCGACAGCAGTCTGGAACTTGTCAAAGAAGGGGACTTTAGCATCCAGATCTTTGAAGCCGCGAATGAACAACGCGCCGTTGGGGCATCACCGATAACCATTATTCTGACCGCCAGGTTTGGGCGCATCACCCAGAAATATGCCGACCGGGGTTACCGGTATGCATATATCGAAGCCGGCGCCGCCTGTCAGAACATATACCTGCAGGCAACCTCGCTGGATATGGGAACAGTGGCCGTGGGTGCCTTCAATGACGACTCGCTCAACGAACTGCTTGGGATTGACGGCCTGCACGAAGCCGCCCTGCTCATCATGCCGGTCGGTTACCCGGCGCAGCGGTGAGGCTTGAATAGTGCCGGTGGCAGAACCGCAAGGGGTTCTACCTTACATGAACTTTATGGTATAGCGGCTAAAACGCTCAAACAAGAGTTGACGATTGGATCGCGCTGGCATAACTTACCTGTCGCAC
Organism: Candidatus Zixiibacteriota bacterium; assembly: GCA_029932795.1. GTDB lineage: Bacteria > Zixibacteria > MSB-5A5 > GN15 > FEB-12 > JAOZPL01. The sequence continues at coordinate 2,193 of JAOZPL010000313.1, forward strand.
CTTAGTAAATTTAGTCTATGGGAGAATCACTATTGTCGCGTGAATCGGGAGCACGTTTCTCTCTGGAGAGCCTTGTCAATATCACCGGGTTCCTCACGGGTCTCGCTTCAGTCATATTCTTCATAGGTTGGCTGTATCTCAATTCGTTCCTGCGCTACTTTGGAATCGATCACGGCTCACTCGAATTGCCATTCACCGTGTACTTTCGATTCGGTTTT
>JAOZPL010000313.1:2420-2884 GCA_029932795.1 Candidatus Zixiibacteriota bacterium
GAATGGTTATGGCTGCTAGTATTAATATTGGTGCTTGAGTTGTATATAGCCTATCTTTGGACTTCTGCTGCAGACCTCATACCTCAATGGAAACAAAACTTACCGTCATTGTCGCGTGTAGCTATCCTCGCCCAGATAGCGGTATCAGTTGTCCTTTTCAACGGGGTACTTGCATGGTGGAAAGATCAACCACTTCATCCCTTCAAAGTAATGGATTCGCCAGCTATTCTCTACCTGTTCTTTTATTCAGCTTTGGCGCTAAGCTCAATCTGCTTGCTTGTACTACTTTTCTGGCCTAGGCCACTTAAATACATAGCAAAGAAGGTATCAAATACAAGAATCCCGATTCTGGAAACATTCCTGGTATTAACGATTCTCATTGCTGGGGCAGCATCAATCGATACGTATGGTCAATACGTCGCAAAAAGAACAATCGAAGGTGTTCATCCGGGCACGCGAGATAT
>JAOZPL010000037.1:0-8995 GCA_029932795.1 Candidatus Zixiibacteriota bacterium
GAGGTCTCCTTACATGCAACGAGGGATCACGTCTAATGTATCCCCAGATAACCGCATGCTTGAGCATTTCCTTAAAGGGAATCAAGATATTCACAACGGATTTAGGACTCAGACTATCCTTCGTAATCTTTTCAGATACGAATTTCTGAATAGCCGCTGTAGATATCCGATGCAGATAGCTCTTACCAAAATGAGGATTCAGGTGAAGCCTGATCGGACATAATCTGGCTGGCAGACTATCTGAATGGCTCAGCCACCCCTCCGTGTTTGGCCCTCCGTTGGATATAGGAATGATTGATTAACCCTACGAGACTAAGTATAATTCAGCAGTTTGTCGAATTCACTCAGGAGCTTTATTCGTATGGATGAATCTGAATGCCCGCACTCGCTCCAAGAGCTTGCCGACTTTGCATTTTCGATTAAGTATCCTCGTGTAAACATAGGTCAGCATGGTCTCTGTATCCCGTTCTTTTGTGCACCAATCAGCTCCATATTAACCGTTTACTGTTGTCTATACACTTTTGTTGCCAAAACCGCTTGACAAGCAACTAGTCAGGAGTTATTGTATAATTGTTTAAGAAGTTACTCTCGTCCGGATATGAGCACACACGGACGAGTTTGCGCAGAACGGCGATAGAACACACAATAGTCAGGGGGGGTGATAGGCCTCCACAACTGATAACTGTCTTGCGCGGTAGTGGGTGATCCTCTCGTAACGACTTTTCGATTGCCGATAGCAGACTGTTGCTGCTGTGCACCTTCAGGCTTGCAAGCATTTATATTCAGCATCTAACGGTCAAGCCCATACTGTCTCATGTCTCTAGGAGTACAAGAAGAACCCATATCCGGACAACAGTATCCCGAGAGGAGAAAGCATCAACATCATTCACAGAAGGAGAGATGATTGTGAGAGCTACAATGTTGGCCATAGTCCTTGCCACACTGCTCATCAGCACTGGAGTTATCGCCTCGACCGACGTCCTGGTCGATGATGACTTCACCTGTCAGGCGGATGTTGACGTCTATAACGCGGCTCATGGCACCAGCTACATCTGGGGGTATGATGCCTTTGCGACTATTCAAGAGGGCATCGACGCGGTCACCGGCAGCACGGTCAATGTGTTGGCCGGGACGTACATTGAGCAGGTCACCATAGACAAATCGCTGAGCCTGCTTGGGGCCGGTGAATCGGTAACCACCGTTCAGCTACCGGCTGCCCCTAGAGCCGGATCAGTCACCGAAGGCATTAACACGTGGGATTACATCATTGCGGCATATCCATCAGCCGGCACCATTGATGTCAGGATTGAAGGCTTCACGGTTGATGCTAACGGCGAAAGCAAGAACTCTGGAACCGACAGACTCGCCGGTGTTTTCTTTCGGGATGTGGACGGTATCGATGCCGGTCTGTTCTCGTCCACAATTCAGAACTTCGGGACCACCGAGTTCGAGAGCTGGGGTGTTTGGGTATGCGGAGCCTCTGACCTGACTCTAGAGGACAACACACTCAGCGGGTACACAAGAGACGGGATTGTCGCCAACGGCGACGACGGTCCGGGGACCGATCCCAACGTCGTCATCAGCAACAACGATCTCACCGGCTCAGCCGTACCCCTCAATGGTATCCAGATAGGCCGTGGAGCTGCTGGAACCATAAGCGGCAATACGGTCAGGGACCACACCAGATCGAGCCCGTGGGCAGCGGTCGGTATTCTTGTCCATGCGTCGGACGGAATAACCGTCAACGGCGGCAACACTATCGAGAACTGTTTCTACGGAATACAGCTTCTCCAGTCGGACGGCTCAATGGTGTCGGGGAATACACTGACAGACAACGTAGCCTTCCATATCGGCCTGGACGAGTCCGACAACAACCAGATATCGAACAACACCATTACAGGTACGACAGCCGGAACCGAGGACAAGGTGATAGGCATCTGCAACGGTGCCACCGGCAATACTATTGGCGGTCCGTCACCTGCTGACGGAAACAGTATCACGCTGGCTACCTCCGGCACCGGTCTTCTCTATGGTATATATGTTCAGAGCACCGTCGGGACCGGCAGCAACAAGATACAGCACAACACCATCAGTGGAGGAACGAGAGCTATACAGGTGGACGGTGGAAACACGGGTCTGACAACCATTTCCGACAATACGATTAGCGACTGCTCGTTTGCGGCTGTGTATATCAACGCCGGGGACGCCGTTATCTCTGGAAATACTCTCACCAACACCGTTCGTCCGGTGGAGTTCTGGGGGGCGCATGATGTGACGCTTCTCGAGAACATTATGGATGGTTCCACCTGCTGCGAAGGGATCAACTGTGGCAGTTTCAGTGGAACCGTTACAATCTCCGGCAACGCCATCTACAACATGCTCGGGCTGGCCATCAACAACCGGACGACTACATTGATTGATGCCTCCGGCAACTGGCTGGATGAGAACACACCCGCTGGGGTAGCCGCTGAGGTCAGTGACTATGTTGACTATACCCCGTGGCTGAATGATGGCACGGATACCGAGCCAGGTACCCCTGGTTTCCAGGGTGATTTCTCCTCTCTCTGGGTTGATGACGACAGCCCGCAGTCAGGGTCGAGCGGTCTCATCCAGGAAGGCGTTGATCTGGTCACCGGAAGCACTGTCAACGTGGCGGCGGGAACATACGATGGGCCGGTCAACATCGAGGGACGCGACAATGTAGCGATCGTGGGTGAAAACCAAACGAGCACCATTTACAGCCCGACCTCGACGCTTGGCTGGAATGTGCTGAGTTATGGGGAGTCACGGCAAACCGCTATTCGGGTGGTCGACGCCAGCAATATCGCGTTCCAGAACATGACTATGGATTTTGATCTGGTAAAGGGCAACGATGTCTCCGGTTTGCTCTACTGGAACTCAGGTGGCGAGATATCCGGCAACGTCATCCAGAATATGAACGTCAGCGACGCCAGCGGCGGCTATCGGGAGCTTACCTGTTACCTCCGGGCACCTGATTTCACCGCTGTCGACAGGGCTCAGATTGACATCCTGAATAACACGTTCCTGAAAACCGGACGGCTGGGCGTGGTGGCTCACGACTTTGTCAATGTGCTCATTGAGGGGAATGAATTCGACAAGGTGGAAGAGGACTTCGGCTACGCGATTGAACTCGGGTCGATGGCGACCGGCATCATACGGGATAATGTCTTCCTCAGGTATTGCACCTGGGCAGCTACGGACTTTTCGACAACGTCAGCAATCTACGTGGAGAATTGCTTCACCTCGTCCATAGTGGATCCGCTGGAGAAACCGGTTCTCATTGAGGATAATGATATTTCCCTCTGCCAGTATGGTGTTTACGTTGGCAATGAGCACGAGGGATATGCCGGTGATGTCGACATCAATATTACGATCAAGAATAACAACATTCACGATGCCACAACATCCGGTTCCTGGTCCAGCGGCGGGATTCTCTTAGTGGACGAGGGCAAAAGCCTCGGATCTTCGGTGACTGCCACGCTGGATAGTAACAACATTGAAAACAACGCCAACTACGGTATCTACATCTATACCAGCGGCAACGGAGACATATCCGCCACCCTGACAGAGAACCAGATAAGGGGCCACATTGTAGGCATTAACGTCGCCAACTACGGTTCACCAGCCGGTAGCTCGTACAATCTCGCCATCCATCACAACATATTTGACAACCCTACGAACGCTCTGAATACAGCTGCCCCCGGTTTCTGGGACGACGGCATCTCAATCGGTAACTGCTGGAGCGATTTTGAGTCCAACAGCGGCTTCCCAACTCAGTATAACATTCCCGGATCAGCAGCAGCGGTTGACCGCTACCCGAACAAAAACTGCCCCAGTTGCTGTATCGGCATAACGGGCAATGTCGACGGCGACCCGGAGGAACTGATCGACATCGAGGACTTGACGAAGCTGATTGACTATCTGTTTATCAGCTTCACTGAGCCGGAGTGCATGGCCGAGGCAAACTGTGATGGCAGTCCGGATGGCATCGTTGATATCGAAGACCTGACCAGGATGATTGACTATCTATTCATTACTTTCACGCCACTTGCTGATTGCCCGTAGAGAGTATTGTAAAGATTCCATTGTAGCATGATACAATAAATCCGGCCATTCTCCCCAGAGGATGGCCGGATTTCACTTTATGAGAAGACGAACTGACCTGCAAAGATCACTGCATGATAATAACATCGATACGTCGGTTCTTGGCGCGACCCTTGGTCGTCTGGTTGGAGGCAATCGGCCGGTCGGCACCGTAGCCGATCGACTGTATCCTGTCAGCCGAAATCAACAGGCTCTGCCGAAGATACTGCATCACCGCAAATGCCCGCTTCTCCGAGAGAAGCACGTTGGCCGAGGCATCACCGGACGCATCGGTGTGCCCCTCCACCACCAGTCGGGCTTCGGGGAACATTTGAATGATCTCCTTTACTTTCTCCAGAAGCGGTACGTGTTCATCCTTAATCTCACTCTTGCCTATATCAAACGACAATCCCCCCAGACGCAGGACAATATCGTTGGAGGAGTTGAAGAGTACTTCCCCTTCGGAGGGATTGAGTTTCATCTTGGCCTGTTTGAACTTCTCCTCCTGCTCCAGCCGCTCTGACAGTTCAGCCGATACCTCCTCGTGCTCCCTCGACAGTTCACTCAGTTGTGCCTGGCTCGTTTGAACCTGCTTGTCAAGGCTGTTCTTTTCCACCAGAAGATCAGAAACTCGCTCGTTCAGAACCTCAGCCAGCGTTACCGGGTCATTTTCGCCTGGACTCACTTCGAGAAGCGCCAGGGTTTGCCTGAGCTGGTCAATCACACCGCTTGAGAGGTCCTCCCCTTCTGTCGACAGGCGCTCATTCTCCGCTTTAAGATCGTTAATGGCGTGGATCAACGTATCGGCTGCAGCCAGGGGACCGTCATCGAAGGGAAGGTTATCGAAACCTATCACTTTCCCCACCCGGTTCATCTGGATCTCATAGATCAGCATCAGTTTTTCCCAGGCCTGGTCGTTACGCTTGAGTGAGCGCACCGACAACCCGATATTGGATGCATGCCGCGCCTGATACTCCGCTCGGCTCGCCTCCTGAATAGCTTCTGTTCGGTTATAACGATTATTCGTAAGGATAGCGTTCGCCTTTTCTCTGGCTGTCCTAGCTTTGTCGAGCGTGGAGAGTGCAAATTTGCCGGCGTCATCAGCGAGAGCCTTTTCAATCAGCCTGTCAGCGGGACCGAGAATATCGGCACGAATTGCCTCCAACTCGGCAACATCAAACAGTCGCACGGATTTCTCGGCCTCTTTCAGTCCGTTCCTGACATCACCGGACTCAACCTTCGCCGTCGCCTTGATGAACTGATCCTCTGCCTTCTGATAAAGCTCCGGCACCAGCACCGGTCCCCCGGCCTGCCTGGCTTTCTCTCGCGGCTCAAGATACTCCTGCAATGACAGCCTGCACACTTCACTCGCCTTGAGTGCGTTTTCAACGTATTCACGAGCCTTGGCAACATCCTTGTCAATCGTCTTCTGCTTCTTTTCTGAGTCAATCGACTTGTTGGCCTGTTGGTACGACTGCACTGCTTTCTCCCAGACCTTGGGAGCAAAGACATCCACTTCCATCACCTTCGCCGAATCCATGATCCGGGTCAGTTCATCAAAGCCGGCACGGTCAAACGCATCAGCATGACCTGCAAGAAACAGGAAGAAACAAAACACTGTAATCTGAGATGATACTCTTGTCACGATGACATCCTCCCTCGTCGTGCTTCGTAATTGAAAAAAAGTACAGAGACCTGCTACCGACCGGCAATATAAAAACAGGCGGCACAACTGACACCGTACTGTCCTGCTAACAGAAACAAAACGGCGCGCCTCTCCTTGACACCCCCCTGGCATCTGCTTAATCTGTATTATCGGAGGAGCAGAGCTGACCTTGAGTACGCAGAGAGGCAGACCGACATCGGCAGATGATTACGGACACGGCACCCACTCGCACCGGAGTCGGCTCCTCCGCTTCTCACACCGTCGCCGCTTCGACCATGCGCTGGATCTCCTGCAGGCAAAACCGGACAGCCGGGTACTGGACTATGGCTCCGGTGATGGTTACCTGTTACAACAGCTTCTGCCGAAGGTACCGGCGACAAACATGGTCGCTTTTGAACCGCTGGATTATTTACAGGAGCAAATTCGCTCCCGCTTCAAAGACGAACCCATTCGGCTGATATCAGTTATCGACGATCTGATGAAACAGCGTTTTAATCGCATCGCCTGCCTTGAGGTGCTGGAGCATCTGCAGCCGATGGCCGTGCAGCAGACACTGACCAAGCTAGAGGAATTGCTGTTACCAGGCGGTGTCTTGGTAATCAGCGTGCCTGTGGAGATCGGACCCACTATCCTCTTCAAGTACCTGGCGGCACGAATAGAAAAGGGGTCTAACCGCAGCCTGAGCATTCCGGAATTAATCAAGGCCTCTCTATACGGAAGTGTCAAACGAGACACCCAGGGCAGCTTCATCTCACATAAAGGATTTGACTACCGTCAGCTCAGAACCCTGGTGACACGGAGATTTATGCTTGAGCATGAGCTTTTCAGTCCCTTTCCCCTCCTGCGCGGTTTTCTCAACGCTCAGGTACTGTGGCGACTGAGAAAGAGATAAAGTTCGGCTTCTCATACCGTTTCGTTCCACTCGGAGCCCGACCTGCAACATGACAACCCATCTCTCAATCTATCAGCTCCGATTCCGGGACAGCCTCCTTTTTCTGCGGTAGGCGAAACTGATCGGGGCGTGATTTCAACACTTCCCGCAGCCAGCTTTCCGGATATCCCTTCTCCTGAGGGCGGCCGTCTTCATCTTTTACGTAACCGTCATTGTACTTTGTCATAAGATATTCACCCAGTTCCCGCCATCGTGTAACCACCCTCTCGGCGTGCATAACAGAGTAGTCGGTCAGGAAACGAGTCATAAGCTCGGGATCAGAACTGTAAAGCCCAATCGCTGTTTGTTCCACCGCGGGTTGCAGCTTGATAAAGTTACCTTCAATCTCAGACTGCACCTCCAGAATCTCCGGCATCATGTACGAGTATTTCAGGTTTGCGAAATTGGCCACGAAATTGAACACCCACCAGGCTGACTCCCAGGAGAACGATTGCAGACTGCCTATCGTAAACGATTTTGGTATCTCATCAATGCCGCAGTAGAGCGGCACATAACAGGTGCTGTAGGTGTCATCGACACCGTACCAGTAAACACCGCCAACAGGGTCGGGAAGCCACCCGCGCGATTGCGAGACAAACGAGAACCCCGTCTGCTGTGTTGAGACCGGACGCTCCCAGACGTATTCAACGCTGTCAACTGTCCATTCCATGGGCCGCCAGCGGTTGGGCGTGCCGTACGGTCCGGCGTCTACCCCTCTAGTCATGTCATAATCGGTCGTTTCATAGTGATCACGCATCAGGGCAAACACATCGGCCAGCGACAGCTTCTTATCCGGCTTAATCCACAGGGGGTACCGCTCTGCACCCTCCACCGCCCGATGGTAATCCGAGGAGAGGTTTTTTGACGGTGCCGCCCGTTGGAAGATGCTCCAGACGCGTCCGTCGGCATATCGCAGGTTTCTTGGCGTGGATGGGCAGTAGGCGTCACAGAATCGGAACGGTTCGCCTGACTCCGGATCGTAGTAACCTTTCTCCACCGCAAATGAGATAACATTGTCCGAATACAGGCAGTCCTCCGGATCATCCAGCGGGAACTCACCGATTCGCGCCTTGTTGGCGTGACACGAGATGTAGCCGTCCGGAATCCTTAGCGCCACCCACTCGGCTCCCTTTCCACCCGGCCCGGGCCCAATCATCTCCACTATCCAGGCTTCTTTAGTATCTGCTATCGAAAACGACTCCCCCGTAGATCGATAACCGTACTCGGTCACCAGGTCCGTCATCACGTCAATCGCCTCCCGCGCTGTCTTGGCCCGTTGCAGAGCCAGCCGCATCAAGTCCCAGTATCCCAGGAGGCCATTCGGGTTGCGCAGCTCCTCACGGCCGCTGGACGTTGTCTCGCTGATGGCCAGTTGGTGCTCGTTCATCATCCCGACAACCGCGTAGGTGTGCGGCACCTGCTTAATCCATCCCCGTACATTGCCGTGCCAGTCACTGATTTCAAGCGAGTCTCCCGGCTTGTAGTCAGCCGCCGGTGTATACCGAAGGTGCGGGTGGAACTCACCGTCGCAGGTGTATGTTATCATCACCGAGCCATCTGCCGAGGCTCCTCTGGTCACCAGCAGACTGGTGCAGCCCTCGGCCTGTGACATTACCACATGATTGTAAGCACACAGGCAAATAAGCAATACTGATAGTTGCTTCATCATGTAATCAACCTCCCGGCTTTCTATTGAGTGTCAAAGGATGTTACGCAGAAACGACACCTTGCACAATCACAAAAAGACACACAGAGATGCGTCTATCATTCCTCGTTATGCAAGAAAAGACTTGCTTTCACAGTTGCTCTTCGTTTGTTTCGCCATCAAACTGACAGGGAAGTTTTCCCTTTATAAAGACCAACACTGATAAAGACTGAGGTTTAAGTTGATGAAAAAGACGATCATTATCAACAGCGAGATTTTCGGGACCGGCAGCGACGAACTGGGACAGAAACTGATGGGCTCTTTTCTCCGGAAGCTGTGGTTGCTGGATGACAAGCCGGATAAGATTGTCTTCTACAATTCGGGTGTCAAACTGCTCGCGGAGGGATCATCTGTCCTGGATGCTCTGAGCGCTCTCGCTGACGCCGGCATTGATCTGATTGCCTGCGGTACGTGCGCCGCGTATTACAATCTCAACGACAGGATTATCATTGGTCGAATCAGCAATATGGAAGAGATCGCTTCGACTCTAACGAACGCCGACACGGTAATAACTGTCTAATGTGATGCCAGTATCACTGGCAAATACTTTCCATGAGCTCACCGACGTCTGCAAGCTGAAACGCTGTTT
>JAOZPL010000037.1:9005-11063 GCA_029932795.1 Candidatus Zixiibacteriota bacterium
ACGAAATGCTTGTGACCGGATATGAAGAGGAGAAACTCCTGTGGGTAGATGGCTCTTTTAATATCAGTGTCAACAAAGCTCAGCTTTTTGCCATTATCATCGACATCAAAGCTGATGGTCTCTTCAAAGGTTTGCTTGACCCGGCTCAGAGCCTTCCATGAGACTGTTGTCTTCACACGAATGTCGTCACGCTCCATCTCCCAACTGTCTCCCCCTTCCGCTTCAAACGGCGTCTCGTACTGAACACACCAGTCAAGGAGATAAAGACCGCCCTTATTCAGCACCCTGGCGACCGAATCGAAGTGAGATACAAGGTCGGATGCGTTTCTGGCACACAGTGAACCGAGCAGGATATAAACAAAATCAACCTTTGTCTCCAATGAGAAATCCAGCATATCCGCGCGAACAAGGTTGACCTGTGCCCCGACGCGCCTTGCCTTTTCTCCGCTGTACTCCAGCATCGCTTCGCTCAGGTCAAGCCCGTTATAATCGTAGCCTCGCTTCACGAGTTCTTCCATGTGCGGGCTATTACCGCATCCCAGCTCCAGAACGGATTTCACCGGGATCTGCGAGAAGCGTTTGAAACATTCCTCAAAGAGATCCACCTCGGCCGGGATATCTCTGAACGAAAAAGCTATCTCATAGTATTTGGGGTTGTCATATATCTCAGACAACTTCTTGCCTCCTGTCTGTACACTACTGTGCGATAGTGGATGGATCCGGCGAGAGAGTCAAGAGATAGTTTTCAGGTTGCAAGCATCCCCGACATGCCGGCAATTACCAGTTCTCAGCCAGCAGTTCGAAATGCGCCTGGGGATGAGCGCAGGCCGGGCATACTTTGGGCGCCTCCTCACCTTCGTGGATGTAACCGCAGTTGCGGCACTTCCAGATAACCTTCTTGCCCTTCTTGAACACTGACCCCGCTTCCACGTTAGCCAACAACCCGAGGTAGCGCTTCTCATGCTGCTTTTCTGCCACCGCAATCGCCTCAAATGTGCTTGCGATAGTCTTGAACCCCTCCTCCCCGGCAACCCTGGCAAATTCCGGGTACATGCTCTCCCATTCGTAGTGTTCACCACCGGCGGCAGCCTTCAGATTCTCTGCCGTACTACCGATCGTGCCTGCCGGGAAAGTGGCCTGTATTTCCACCTCACCACCCCCGAGAAACTTGAAAAGCCTCTTGGCGTGCTCCTTCTCCTGATTAGCTGTCTCCTCAAAAATATCCGCTATCTGTACAAAACCTTCCTTCTTTGCCTTGCTGGCGAAATAGCTGTAGCGGTTTCTTGCCTGTGACTCACCGGCGAACGCGGTGAGCAGGTTCTTCTCAGTTTTGCTGCCCTTTAAGTCAGCCATTACAATATCTCCTTTGATCTGTTTCCAACCTTCTGACAGTCACCCCGAATCCTGTAAACACTCCCTGCTGGAATCGATATCCCTGATTAGATAATCCGTCCCGCCCCCGATGCACGACGGAACCAGACGTCTACGGCGAGAGCTTTCTGAGTCTAAGATGCTTCCTCCGGTTTCCAGACTTCCCAGACTTTGCCAACCAGATCGGGGCCGGGCTTCAGAGCGGTCTTACCAGGTTTCCATCCGGATGGTGTTGCTTCACCGGTGTCACGTACATGTTTGAAAGCTTGCACCTGACGTATCAGTTCCGCTACATTACGCCCGACCGGCGGCGTCAGAACCTCCATCGCTTGAATAATGCCATCAGGATCAATCAAGAAACGTCCCCTGATGTTGACTCCGGCATTCTCGTCATAGATACCATACACTTTGCCGATCTTTCCACCCTGATCTGATAGCATCGGGAATGGTACGCCACCCTTCACCATCTTGGACAGTTCCTCCTGCTGCCAAATCTTGTGCGTAAAATGGCTGTCGGTGCTCATAGAAAGCACTTGAACACCGAGCTTCTCGAGCTCGTCATGCTTGACGGCAACTGCCGTCAATTCCGTTGGTCAAACGAAGGTGAAGTCGCCTGGGTAGAAACACAGCACCACCCACTGCCCCTTATAATTCGACAGTTTGATCATCTTAAACGCACCATCCACA
>JAOZPL010000038.1 GCA_029932795.1 Candidatus Zixiibacteriota bacterium
AGCAGACAACACCAGATTCTTGATAGCTTCCAAACCGACAATAACGACGGCGTGCCTGACCGACTCAACCTCGTGTGCCAGGCCATAGAAGGCTGAATTAGTCAACTTGAGGACTTTCACCGACATCGCCGGGTCCTCGGAGAGAATCGACGCGATCTGATCTGCTGACACTTTCGGATCGCTCATGACTTTTTGAATCTGATGGAAGACAATCGGTGGGGTCGGCAGGTTCCTGATATTGGAAACGACCTGTTTCACTTTGTTGTCAATTGCTACCGTAACCATAACCTTTTCTTAACCTCATTTTAGGTCTCCATCTCATCTGTCAACCTGTCCGCGATCTCCTTCTTAACCTCAGGCCGGTCATAAAAGCCGGTTTCGATGCGCCGACGTGCCTGCTCGATCTTGTCGGCTCGGTTCGCATCCGTGTCACGAGATTCACTCATCCCCCGACCTTCGGTTTTTCTCACGTCCCCGACCTGTGCCTGACGCGTCGGCTCCGCACCCCGTGCTCGGAGGACAGCATCCGCCAGTTCGGCCAGCTTTCGTCTGGCATCATCAGATATCTCGACGGTATCAGTCGGCTTCGGCTGGTGTGTGACCTGTTTCTCCCCGTCTGTCTTTTTGCCCGAAGGGAGGGAGACAGGTCTTCCGTTCGACAAGGGTCCTATGTCCACAGTTTACCTTCCAACTATCCTATCGTCGGCCAGGCGCTCGGACTTTAGCTCGAGAACAGTCGAGACGCCACACACTCAGTTCATTTCTTTCCATCCACGAATTGGGGTGAAGGTTCCGGTTTGCTCAAATACTGTAGTATCTTGTGACTGTTTCTCAGCTCCTGTAATTCTACCCTGATCCGCTCGTGTCGATCCTCTGCGTACTGCTGATTCTCGGCCACGAGCTTCATATTCTTCTTGACCAGAGTGACAATGCAATTGACCAGTCTTTTCACTTCCGGGTGCACCGAGGCGACTCGGAACATCTGCGGGCTCTTGTTCCTTATGGCCGATATCCGTGCCTCCGATTCTCTGATCCGACCCTGGCAGCGTTCTATTTCGGAATACAGATCAAGCAGGTTTTCATCTTTATCATACCTGATTATATCCCGCTGTCTGTCCATCAAGATATAAAGCGACTGATAAAAGGAGTACTCCTTTTTCAGAATGGCGATCAGTTCCTGCTCCAACTGAGTAATAGCGTTTGCATCCATAAGTTGTCTCACCTCAGCCCGATGTGGAGAAATTTCCGGTCGGCCTCTCGGGAACGGTGTTCTCAGCAGGCCGCCGCTGGTCATCCGGATTCTTCTCTTTAATCCCGGACCAGCCCTCTCGAAGTTTTCCTAATATCTTCAGGTTACCTGTCAGCACTGTCATATCCTTGGTAGCCGCAGCAAGGTTGGTCTGATTGATCAGGAATGCATACAGCTTGCCGAGGTTCTCAGCAATCTCGCCACCTCTTGCAAGATCGAGCGTGGTGTACAGATGGGTAATGAAACGTTTGGCCTTCTCAAGCTGTTCATAACCACTCTGAAAATCTTCGTTCTTGTAACATTCCCTGGCCGTGTTATAAGAAGCGATAGCTCCATCGTATACCTGCAGTATCAGATCAAGCTGTGACTTCCCCATAGTGTCGATCTGCTGGTAAGTGCCGAGCGGGCCATTCATTATTTGTCTCCGGGGTTATTGATCAGGAACTCTGGTTAAAGCGCCAGTTGGCATTCAGGTTATTGATCTGGATGGTAAGGTACTCGCTCTGCGCGTTAAGCTGTCCGAGAATCTCCTCCATCCAGAGATACTTGGCATACAATCGTTCACGCCGCAGCTCCAGGCGTTCATCAAACGCTTCAACGCGTTCTTTCAGATTCTCTACCTGGCCCTCAACTGCCTTAATACGACGATCAAGCATACCGTCGCCGGTGCTGGTAAGGCTGTCCAAAACGTGATTAAGGTGCGAGGCCACTCCTCGGGAGAGCGTTATGGTCCCCTCCTCACCCTCGGTAAGTTGCTCGGTGGTGAATGTAATCTTGAGTTTAAGTCCTTCTGTGGTCTCGTTATCCTCTTTACCGGTGAGATACTGCCCTTTGCCTTCGGCTGCTTCTCCATTGATCGTTCCCTCAACATCAAGCCCATCCTGATTGACTCCCGCGGCAAGGCCAAGAATCGCCAGGGCACTGCTTGAAATCGAACTGATGATACCGACTTTTGAGTTGGAACCATAGGTAGAACTGGTCAGCAGTAAATAACCGCTCCCGGCGCCTAACTCGACCCATTCAACAGTCAGCCCGCGGCTACCGATTTTGGAGTCATTGTCGATCCTGTCCTGAATCTCACTGATCAGCTCATCGACTGAGTTATACACCTTTTCAGTCAGGATAATCTCGTTGGACTCAATCCCGTTGACGGTGAATCTAAGACGGTTGTTGGAGCTGTTGAGCGTCAGGGGAGTAACCGCGGGGTCATCAATACCGGTACCGCGAAATATGCCACGCGTGGCAGCCTGGGTAATATCTACTGCGTAGGTCTCTCCGACCTTTGTCTCCGAGTCGGAAGAGATAAACTCGATGAGATTTGTGGAACTGGCGCCAGAGTCGGCAAAAAGGTTGATGACATCATCAAGGTTTTCGCGCAGGGCCGTTTCCAGACGGCTGCTGTCTTTGATCGCCAGCTTCCCGTCGTAGCCGGTGCGAATACCGATGGCGTACAGTTGATTATATTGGGTCTCCAGGCCCTGCACGCTGGAACCGATAGCGCTCCGGATCGAATATTGCATCGTCTGTACTGTGTAATCGCCAAGCAGGACACCGGCTTCTTCAGTGTCCGGATCATAGGAGTTCTGGTTATCGATATACTGGTTCACATCGTTGTAGGCGGAAATGAAATCGTTTATTTTCGCCCTGATACCGGTAATATCGATATCGGTGTTGACAGTGACGTGTTCCCCTGCTTCCGTTTCTTTCTGCAGTTGCAGCGTCAGACCGGCAATGACATCACTCAGCGTGTTACCGTAATCGGCGATCCGCTGCCACCACCAGAGCCGATGGCAACTCTGGCGTCCGAGGCCTCCTGCAGAAGGGGCGCGAAGGTCGTCACCTGGAATATATCCCCGGCGGTGAGCTGGCCTGATGAAAAGGACAGCATGAGACCATCGGCTCCGTCCCCTACCAACTCCACCTCCGTATCGGCTTGTGTAACTACAATTGACCCCGAGTTAGTACCATCGGTCCAGTTGATCGTGATGTTATCAGTGCCGATTGTTTGAGCACCGATCCCGGCAACAGTAAATGTGTATATCTTGTTCTCATCCCCCGTGAAGGCTGCCGAGGCACCCAGAGAAATCGCTACATCCGATCCGGAAGCCATTAGCATCTCCTCCGGGTCGTCAAAAGTGGCGTTTGAAAAATTGATGTTCTGTCCGCCGGTCAGATCCGACGTAATGCTTATCTTGTTGCTGATACCAGTCTGCTCGGCGCTAAGAATGAGCCGGTATGGTTTAGAGCTGGAACCGTCGTCGATAATAGTTGCTTTCACGCCGGCGTCGGCATCGTTGATGGCCTTTTTTATCCCTACCAGTGAGTTGTTGCTGGAATCGATGGAGCAGACTTTCGAAGAGGCTCCCCCCACGCTGATTGTGATTGTACCGGTCCCGAACGATGCCAGGGCTTCATCGGAGAAACCCTGAGAAGCGATCTGGTGATTGCGTGCAAGGGACAGTATCTGCAGATCATACGACCCCGAGCCGACCCTTCCCGTAGCGGTGGCGCTGAGAATCGTCTCGTCTGAGATGTTGATTGTCGCCGCCTCGAAAGTACTTTTCCGTGCAAGCTGAACTCCTATCGTCCTGAGGGCAAGTATTTTTGCCTGAAGCGCCTTGAGGGTCGTGATGATGTTGGTTTTTTCTGCCTGCTGTTGTTCCATCAGAACAGCCGGCTGCCGTTCAAATTGCAGAATGGCTTCAATATATTCAGTCGTATTGATACCGGAATTGATACCGTCGATTGAAAAACTTGACATGTTACTCCTGTAATGTTGCCGACATCACTGTCATCTTCTTGGTCTGTAATTTTGTTTGGGGGAGAATCTCTTCTCCCCCCAAACATGCCATACCTATTGGCTCTATCCTTAGAAGAGTGACAGAACCACCTGCGGGAGCTGGTTGGACTGGGCTATCATAGCCATGCCAGTCTGGAGCAGGATCTGGTTCTTGGTGAATTCCGACATCTCTTCAGCCATATCAGTGTCACGGATCTGTGACTCGGAAGCCGTCAGGTTCTGAGCTGCGATCCGGAGGTTTCTGAGGTTGGATTCCAGCGTGTTCTTCTGGAATGAACCCAGCACCCCTCTTGTCGTGGATACTTCGTTGATAGCAGCGTCAATTACCGATTGGGCATCCTGAGCACCCTGAACACTGGTTACATCGATGTTCGCCAGGGACGAAAACATGTTACCAGCCAAGTTCTTGCCAAGCGAGGAGGCGGCCATGTTGCGGACACCGATGCTAGCCGTCTGACCGACGTTGGCTCCAATCTGGAAAACCAGTGACTGATCAGTATTGTTGATCGTCTCAGTGCCACCCTGCGAAGTCAGGTCGTACTTGATAACGATCGACTGTGACCGATCGGCATTGTAGATGGTCTCCTGAACACCCGCTGAAACCGATGTTGCCGGACTTCCGTCGAGACGGACATCGAACTTCGTGGCGGTAACATCCAGCAGCAGGTTACCAACGTTGATCCCGTTGAGGGCAGTATTGATTGTCAGATCAATCGACCCGCGCCCTGCTTCGCCGGAGGCCTTATTCCATAGCGTTACTGAACCGGTGGAAGCATACTTGACGGATGTAATCGAGTTAGAGTAGTTATCAAAGCTGATCAGAGCGTCGGTGCCGGTGTTAGCCAGGCTGTCCACTGTCAGCTCAAGGACATTGCGGAGATTACCGGTGCTGGTGGAACCTTCATTCAGTTTAATCGAGTAGTCAGAGCCCTCATCCCGAGTGGAGAACTGTATCTGATTAGTGTTAATAACACTGGCGTAAATATCGTTGGTCGTGGCGCCACCGGCAATTGTACCAAAACCACCGTTTCCGGCAGCTTGGGTCCTTAGCGCGACGTTCATAGCATCCACGAGAGCGCTATAGGAGGAATAGTCTCCGGCCGCTACCGTGGCTACACCCGTCCTGCCGCCACTCCACTGAGCCGTGACCACGTCAAAACTCAGAAGGTTATCAGAAGTACCACGGGCATTGGTCGTTCCGGTAATGTCGAAAGCCTTTGCCGTACCGGTCGTGTTTGTCACCGAGACCACGTCCAGTGAGTACTGCGCACCAACGTTGGCAGATTGAATCCAAACGTGGGCACCATCACCTGCGGTGGCCCAGACACTGATCTTGCCCGAAAGCTGGGTGTTGAGGTTGATTGCGCTTTGCAACGCGCTGGCAATATCCTCCGCCTTCTCACCAGCGGTAACGTCGAATGTAAGCGTCTGATTGCCGACGGGAGATTCACCGTTTTCCTGGTAGTTGATCACGACCGAGTAGGTTCCGGCATCGCCGGCGCTACTGGCACCAACAGTGGAAACAGCTGCAGCCGAAGTCAGAGTTGCAGCGGTAGCCGCTGTTCCATTCAGATGCAGTGCATTGCCCCATGAATCAGTAATGTCAAAGCTGCCTGAGGTCTTCTTGGCAACACCGGACGCCTGAACGACATCGACGTTGTGAATAGCCTCAGCCAGGTTATACGGATCGCCGTCGGTGTTGGCCAGCGAGATACCCAGTGAGGTTGTATTCAGCGTGGCACTTGGATCCGCAGTCTTGGTCGCAGTTATCGAGTGCGTGCCGGTTTCCAGGCTCGACCTTACAACCGATAGCAGTGAGTTGTTGGCCGAGGTGATGGTAGCGATATTGTCCTTGCTACCATCGAATAACTTCTTCGTACCGAACTGCGTGTTAGCCGCGATGCGATCAATCGTCTGGATTGCATTTGCAATCTCAGCCTGGTCAGCAGCCAACTGATCGGTGTCGTTGAAACCCTCGTTAGCGGCATGAATAGCCAGTTCTCTCATCGAGATCAACAGGTTGTTGAGTTCGGTGAGAGCACCTTCAGCCGTCTGGATCATGGAGATCGATCCTTCTGAGTTCTGGATGGCGCGGTTGAGTCCGGCAATCTGAGCTCGAAACTGCTCGGATATAACCAAGCCTGCCGGATCGTCCGCAGCCGCGTTGATGCGGAAACCGGACGACAGTTTCTGCATCGATTTGTTGAGTGCCCCCGTCGTCCACTTCAGATTCCTGTTGGCGTTAATAGCCGCCAGGTTGTGGTTAATACGAAGTGACATCAGCTAACTCCTCCTTGAACCCCCTTAGATTTACGTACCGTTCAATCCGTTATCTGATCGTATGCGACGTCACTTCCTATGTCTGTTCCGGTTTCCCGGAAGCAACTCATCCAATAAATGCCAATGCGTGAATTTGACGTGCTATTTGTTCTGCTTGTTCCTCCTCTACTTTCAGTTTTCTGTTGATCCCGGTCATCAAGTTTTCATACTTGTTTAAATCGGCATAACGATAAGCTACTTAAGGTATTCCTCCTCGTTTTTTGGAGCGACACCAAGGAAAACGTGGCAGGTTATGCTCTGTTCACTCGAGCAGGAAGAGATCGCAATCGCTCCTGCGCCGGGTGGAGATCCGGATCGATCTGCAATACTCGCTGGTAACCAAGCGCCGCCGAATCTATATGTCCCATATGGAGATAGCATTCGGACAAGTTGAACAAAGCTGAAACGTCTGCCGGATGCAACTTTAGGTATTTCTCGTAGGTCGAGAGTGCAGATGGGTAATCCTCTGTTTTCGCATAAAGACCACCAAGGATAAGCAATACCTCGTCATCCGAGGGGCTTACCTCCAGATACTTCTCTAGAGGCATAATGGCTTCTTTGGGTCGGTCCAGACGGGCTCTGGTCAGCCCCAGATTGCGATAGGCCAGGTCCAGCGGGGGTGAGAACTGGAGCGCCTGCTGGTAGCATTGCTCAGCTTTATCCATTTCGCCCTGCTTGAAATAGCAATTGCCCAGGTCATTGTAACTTTCCGCACTGCCGTTGCCTCCTTCAATCAGTTCAGTATGCACGGCAGCAGCTTTGTCATACTGGCCAATGGTGAAATAAGCGGCAGCCAGTTCCTTCTTAAGCCCTGTATCGGATTCGGCTGTTTCAACCGCCTTTTCAAGACAGGCGGCAGCCTCTGCTTCACGCCCCGACCACGTGCAAAGGCGACCAAGCCGTACTAACGCTACCACATCATCCGGCTTTATTTCAAGCGCCAGC
The DNA here is from genome assembly GCA_029932795.1 of Candidatus Zixiibacteriota bacterium. GTDB lineage: Bacteria > Zixibacteria > MSB-5A5 > GN15 > FEB-12 > JAOZPL01. Next base: position 7,314 of record JAOZPL010000038.1, read on the forward strand.
CGATAATACTTTTCAGCCCGATCGTTCTGTTGGCGCTGAAGATATATGGCGGCCAGACCAAGGGCTGCTTCATGCGATCTTTTCCCCAGCTCAAGTTGCTTCAGAAAGTATTCTTCCGCCTCATCATACCGGTTCTCATCAAACAGGATGCGGCCGAGATGGCTGTTGGCCTCAAGGTAACCCGGATTCAGCTTGAGAGTCTTTCGGTAATATTCCTTAGCCGTTTCCGTGTCTTGCCGGGCCAGATAGATCATCGCAAGTGCATAGTACGCGGAAAGACGGCTATCCACGTGAAAGAGAATGATGTTTGTCAGTTCCCTGGCAGGGTCATAAGCTGCCTGCACCTCAAGGTATTTCTGATAATGCTCGATGGCGGCATTATACTGCTTCAACTGACAGTGTATATGACCCATTGCCAGGAGCGGATCGAGATAGTCCGGCTTGAGCGCCAGCGCTCGTTGGGCGTATTCCTTCGCCTTCTCATACTCGTCAGTATGGAAGTAGGTCCACGCAAGCTGGTCTAGACACATGAGATGGATATGCTTTTGCTCGGTCCTGGACGGGTCAGACAATTCCACTCCCCGGCTGGCGTGCTTGATGATGTCTGGTGCGTTTTCCCTGGGGAAACCGTGTTCCCCGGCCCGTAGAAGCTGCGCGAGGTTAAAATGGGCAAAAGCGTTGTCCGGATTCTCCTTCAGCTGTTGCTCGAGCAAAGCACGAGAGCGGGCCAGTTTCTGCCGCATCTTCTCCGGCTCCAGACCGTAACCGTAGTGCTTGATCCGGATTCCGGTACGCAGTGCCCGGAGGCCCTGCGGCACGTCAAGTTGATTATGAACAATCCCCTTGTAGCGCAGGTTCAGTTCCCGCCTGAAGAATCTTTCGGAGGGAAGGAAGGTCACCGTCTCTTCGTTCTCGCCATAGACGTTGATGATGTTGACTGATATGAAGGGGTGTTCCCGCTGATTCAGCAACTGAATAATCCCGGGTACATCCTCGTCGTAAACGCACTCATCGGCGTCGATGATGAAAATCCAGTCACAGGTCGCCTGTTCAAGAGAGTAGTTGCGGGCTTTCGAGAAGTCGCCTTCCCACGGTTGATGGAATATCCTGGCGTGGAACGATTCTGCGATTTCAACTGTCCGATCGGTAGAACCGGTGTCAACAACGATTATCTCATCGACCCAGTCTCTGATTGACTTCAGGCATCCCTCGAGGAGTTTCTCCTCGTCCTTGACGATCAGGCAGGCGGATACGGTTGTCTTTTTCTTGTAGCTGTCAAGCAGCATCCGCAGTTCCTGAATCTGATGACAACTTTTCAGCCCGCGATCCACTACTTCCTGAGCTGTTTCCGGCCGTCGCTTCTGGATATAGAGACCAGCCAGGTTCAGATATGGAAGATGGTTCCCCGGGTCGGCCGCAATTGATTCTTCAAAGGCTGCGATCGCCTTGTCAGGCTCGGACATCTCCCGGTAAGCGGTCGCCATGAAGTTCAGCAGTTGCGATTTGTGTCCCTCAGTCCGTGTGAAATACTTTCCGGGCAAGACAGTATCCTGACTCTTATAGATAGACAGGAAGTTCTCACAAGCGGTAATTGTGTCCTCATATTCCCGGAGCGAAACTTTCTGATAACTCAGCGCGTAGTACAGATCCAGGGAGTCTGGAGACTCCTGAATCCCTCGGTTTATGACGCGCTCAGCGTCAACGAATTTCCGGGCACGGACATAGGCAAACGCCAGGAGGCGATCAAAGCGACACCGTTGTTCGGGGCTGCTGAACGGGTACAGACGCTCGAGCGGCTCAAGCGCCGGGAGGATACGATCCTCGAGTTTGTTCGAATTGCAATACTCTGCCAGGGCCAGTGCGGCGCTGACATCCTGCGGATTAGTTCGCACCGCTGCTGCCAGTCGGTTATATGTTTCTGTCTGGGCAGCAGGCGGTGATGTCCGCGAAACGGGGGCGCTGATGTGTTCTGTTTTTTTCAGGGTTCGTTTGTTCTTTATTTTGGACACGGTCTGATCCTATACTTCGGCCAGAGCCGGTTTTTGAGTCAACGAGAACAGCAGTTGTATGATTTCGTTTGTTTTCTGCCTCTGGTCGAATCGGCGAGCAATGTAATTCCGATTCTCTATCGCCAGCGCATAACGGCCTGATTTCTCAAACTCCATAATTAATTCCAAACACTGGTCCGGATCACTGAAAAAGTATTTGTCCGGGTACAGATTGTCCGCGCCGTACCAGTCGTGTATAAGCGGTATCAGACCGCTGGCCATCCCCTCGGCAATCGAATAGTGAAACGACTCAAAGAGAGAAGTTGAGATGACAAAATCCTTATCGGCATACCACTGCGGCATATCCTCCACCCAGCCGTCAAATGAGATCGGCAACGGATTCTGCTTCAGAAAATGCTGAAAATACATGGCTATCCGCGGGTCCTGATGGATGCCGGCGATATGCAGAGTGTATTCGGGATCGTATTGGTGTATCTTCTTGAAACAATACAGCAGCAAGGCGGGGTTTTTCTTATAATTTATGTAGCCGACTGACGCGATCTTCTTGCCGTACCGCTTGTGCTCGGGCAGCCTGAAGCGGTCGAGATCGACACCATTATAAATAACACTTGTGGGGACATTGGTTTTGACCTGTCGCTGAAAGATGTCCCTTACCGATTCATTGACGAATATCAGATGCTCTACCTTGCTCCAGTCAACGCGGGTTGGCATATCAGTGAAGACCTCGTAGCTGTGCAGGCGGCAGATAATCAGACACCGCTTGGGTAGCCTGGTGGCTTCGATAATGAGATCATCACACCATTCAAAGAAAGCGAGATCCGCCCATTCCATCAATTCTCCGATCTGATGGATGTTCTGTTGTCCGAACAGCCGAACGTCGTTTGCTTCCGACAGGATATCGACGATCCCCTTGATAAACATCTGGTGTGAGGCAAAAACGGCTATCCTGCCGATTCGCGGTACATCGATGCCATGAGTGAATCCAAGGTCCACTCGGGGTTCCTCGATCTCTGTGACGACTGTAGAACCCTGTGCTTGTTCCAGAACCTCTTTCCAGCGCATGATCTCGGCGCTGGAGACTTGCGTCAGGTTATTATTCTTTTCCTGTGAAGCCAGCAGCTTCTTCCCTCTTTCAAACAGCCGTCTCTCCAGAAAGAACTGCATGGCATTATTCCGCGCCTGGCTGTAGTTCGGATCGCACCGGAGCGCCCGATAGAAACATGCTTCGGCCCGCGCCTGCCTGTTCTGTCGCATCCAGAGAACGGCAATGTCGTTATGAAGCCCGGCATCACCGGGATTTAACCTGGCCAGACGTCGTAACCGCTGCAGCGCAGGATCAAGCTCACCGGCCTGCATCTCCAAAAGCGCCAGATTGTAATTGGCGTCATAATCATCCGGAGAGACAGCAACAGCCTGCCGGAAGTGCATGATCGCCCGATCATGACGATCAAGTTTCAGAGCCACCAGGCCGGCCATAACCGAAGCACGCGGATTGTCATGAACAAGACCAGCCAGCCGTGATAAATACGGGTAGGCTTCGGGAAACGCATCTGATTGCAGATACTGATTAGCCAGGTCAGTCAGGTCGTCGCGTGAAAGATCAGACGGCTCGGATGCCATCGTTGCATCTATATCAGGTACCGTCTTCACGCGAGAGATCCGTTTCCCTCGTTTGGTCCGATCCCGGACTCAAACACCCACCAGCTCCTCTCGT